>JADLHW010000021.1 GCA_020848615.1 Thermoleophilia bacterium | reverse complement strand
GTGCGCGAGGTGCCCGGCGGTGAGGACGGCCTTCGCCGTGTCGGGGAGCTGCATGCCGCCATTCAACCTGGCCGCCCCATGCCCGGTCGACCCCACGCGTGGGGGCGGAGCCCTCGACGGGCCGGGGCCGCGGAGTGCGGCCCCTGCCCGCGACAGCTCACGCGGTGAGGTCGGCCAGGTCGGCGCCGTGGTTGATGTGGAACACCTGGCCGTCGATCACCAGCGCCGGTACGGAGCGGACCCCGGCGGCCTGGGCGGTCGCGATGGCCTCCGGCCGGTCGCCGAGGTGCACCACCTCGATGTCGTAGCGCCCGGGGTCGAGGGCCTGGGTGAGGCCCTGCTCGGCGGAGATGCACACGGGGCAGCCGGCGTGGACGAAGGTGGCGGTCGTCAAGGTTCCTCCCATGGTGGTAGCGAGTCGCTATCACAATAGGTGGCCGGTGCTCGACGCCGCAAGTGGCGAGTCGCTATCGTCGGGGCATGACCGAGCGGGCGACGGAACTCATCGAGCGCCTCGGCACCGTCCAGCGTGCGGCGCGACGCCGCCACGCGACGGCCGCGGACCTCTCCCTGGCCCAGCTCGACGCGCTCGTGTACCTGGCCGGCTGCAACCGCTTCTCCGACACCCCGGCGGCGGTCGCGCTGTTCCTCGACGCCACCCGGGGCACCACGTCCCAGTCCCTGCTCGCCCTCGAGCGCAAGGGCCTGGTCACGCGGTCGGCCGATGCGCGCGACCGGCGCGTGCAGCACCTGCGACCCACGGCCGCCGGCCGCCGGATCGCCGCGGCCGCCTCCGCCGATGACCTCTCCGCCGGTCTCCGCGGGCTCTCCGCACCGGAGCTGACGGCCCTCGAACGCGGCCTGGAGCGGGTGCTGCGCAGCACCCAGCGGGCGCGCGGCGGGCGCAGCTTCGGGGAGTGCGGCACGTGCGCCCACCTGCGGGGAGCCGAGAGCGGGGACATGTCGTGCGGGCTCACCGGGGAGCCGCTGTCACCCGACGAGACGCACCTGCGCTGCGCCGAGCACGCGCCCGTCTGACGGGCCGCCGCCGACGGGCTGCTACCCCAGGGCCCGCAGCGCCTTGGGCGTGAGCAGCGCCTCGAGCACCCCGGCGTTCCGGGTGCGGCGGTGGAGCTCGATGATCGCGAGCGACCCCTTCCGGAACTCCGTGACGCCGCCGCCGATGAGCTCCGCGGTGATCAGCGAGAGGTCCGGCTGGTGGCCGCACACCATGAGGCAGTCGGCGTCCGGGAAGGACGCGACGGCATCCAGCACGGCCTCGACGCGGGCGCCGGGACGGAGGGTCTCGAACGGGACGACCGGCACCTCCAGCCGCTCGCCCACGATGTGGGCGGTCTGCTCGCACCGGGGGAGCGGGCTGCACAGGATGGCCTGGGGTTCCAGGCCCAGGCGCGCGATGCCCGCGGCCTGCCGGGTCATCTTCGCGATGCCGTCCTCCGTGAGGCGCCGCGGCTCGTCCCGGTAACCGGTGGCCGGGCCGGCGTCCTCGGCGATGCCGTGTCGGATGAGCGCCAGCTGCATGGGAGGAAGGGTGCCTCCCCCGGCGGGGCCGGGGGAGGCGGGGTCCTGCGGGTGGTGCCTAGTCGATCAGGTCGTACGCGGGGAGGGTGAGGAAGTCCGTGAACGACTTCGGCTCGATGAGGCCGTCGAACAGCTCCGCGGCGCGCTGGTACTCGCCGGTGGGGTCCCCGTCGCGGACCTCGCGGATCTTCACCATCTCCTCCGCGATGATCTGCTTGACGAGCGGCATGTCGATCTTGCGGCCGTCGTCGAGGACGCCCCTGGGGCTGTGGACCCACTGCCACACCTGGCTGCGGGAGATCTCCGCGGTGGCGGCGTCCTCCATGAGGTTGAACAGCGGCACGCAGCCGGTGCCCCCCAGCCAGGCGCCCAGGTACTGGATGCCCACGTTGATGTTCTGGCGCAGGCCGGCCTCGGTGATGGGGCCGTGCGGGCCGAAGTCCAGGAGGTCCGCGGCGGTGATGTTCACGTCCTCGCGCTTGCGGTCGATCTGGTTCGGGCCCGTCATGATCGCGAAGGCGTCCAGCGCGATCGGCACGAGACCGGGGTGCGCCACCCAGGTGCCGTCGTGGCCGTCGTTCGCCTCGCGCTCCTTGTCGGCGCGCACCTTGCCGAGGGCCTCCTCGTTGGCGGCCTCGTCGCCCTTGATCGGGATCTGCGCGGCCATGCCGCCCATCGCGTGGGCGTTGCGCCGGTGGCAGGTCTTGATGCACAGCAGCGAGTACGACCGCATGAAGTGCGTGGTCATCGTGACCTGGCCGCGGTCGGCGAGCACGAAGTCGGGGTCGGGACCGAACTTCTTGATGCAGCTGAAGATGTAGTCCCAGCGTCCGCAGTTCAGGCCGGCGGAGTGCTCGCGCAGCTCGTACAGGATCTCGTCCATCTCGAACGCGGCGAGGATGGTCTCGATGAGGACCGTGCCCTTGATGGTGCCCTGGGGCATGCCCAGCTCGTCCTGCGCCATCACGAAGACGTCGTTCCAGAGGCGCGCCTCCAGGTGGGACTCCATCTTCGGGAGGTAGAAGTACGGGCCGGTGCCCTGGGCCTTCATCTCCGCGTGGTTGTGGAACAGGTAGAGGCCGAAGTCGAAGATCGACGCGGACACCGGCTCGCCGTCGACGAGGACGTGCTTCTCCACCATGTGCCAGCCGCGGGGCCGCACGATGAGCGTGGCGGTCTCGCCCTTGGGCTTGAGGCTGTAGTGCTTGCCGCCGTCCTGGCTGAACTCGATGGTCCGCGCGACGGCGTCGCGCAGGTTCACCTGACCCAGGATGGTGTTCTCCCAGGTGGGGGTGTTCGAGTCCTCGAAGTCCGCCATGAACGTCTTCGCCCCGGAGTTCAGGGCGTTGATGATCATCTTGCGGTCCACGGGGCCGGTGATCTCGACGCGGCGGTCCTGCATGTCGGCGGGTACGGGGGCCACGGTCCAGTCACCCTCGCGGACGGACGCGGTCTCGGGCAGGAAGTCGGGCTTCTTGCCCGCGGCCAGCTCGGCCGCGCGCTCGACGCGCTTCTGCAGCAGCTCCACCCGGCGCGCGTTGTGCGCGCGGTGCAGCTTGGCGACGAAGGCGAGTGCCTCGGGGGTCAGGATCTCGACGGCGGCCGGCGTGGCCTCGCCTCGGACCTCGACGCCCTCAGGGGCGGGAATGGTGCTCATTCGGGTGTGTCCCCTCGTGGTGTTCGGCGTTTCCGCGGCGCCAGACGACCGCGACGTCTCTGCCGACCAAAGACGCCGGGCCATGCGGTGCCCTCGCCGCGGACGAACCGCGGCGCGTGGGCAGCCTAGTCGAACGGCGGGGGCCGCGGCGACCCGGCCGCGCTTCCCGCGGGCGGGTCAACGGGCCTACACGCGGCCGGGGACCTGCGCGACCAGGAGGGAGGCGACCAGCACCACGGTGACCGCCATCGCGAGCTCGGCCGTCGCGGCCCGGCGCACCATCGCAAGCGCCCCGCGCGGCGGGGCGGAGGTGAGCGCCAGGCTGTTGGTGACGCGCCGGTTCCACAGGGCGACGAGGGTGATCACCGCCAGCAGCCCGATCTTGATGAGGATGCTGTGCCCGTAGGAGGTGTCCCACAGCTGGGCGGGGTCCGACAGCTGGCCGATGGACCGCACGGTCCCGGTGAGCACCACGACCCCGACGGCGGCGAGGGCGACGCCGGAGAACGTGTGCAGCACCGCGGCCGCGATGCGCGGTCCGTGCTGCGGCGCGATCCGCGGCACCCGGCGCAGAACCACGACCAGCACCGCGAGCCCGGCGATCCAGATGGCCGCGGCCCCCAGGTGCACGACGTCGGCGGCCACCTGCAGCGGGGCCCATGGCGCCTGGGAGGCGTGCCCCTGGTTGGAGATCCCGTACAGCACCACCAGCACCAGGGCGGCCATGAGCCCCGCCGGGAGCCGGGCACCCGTCGCGGTGGCCGCCTTCGGGGCGTTCGTGCTCCCGAACTCCGCCAGGAACTGCCACGCGCCGATCGCGAACAGCGCGAACAGCAGGGCACCGCGCAGCTGCAGCAGCGACCCGAACCGCGTGGTGGCGAGCACGTCACCCACCCCCGAGGTGTCCTTGAGGGTGTCGAACACCGTGGTGCCCAGCGCGTTCGCCGAGTAGGTGATGAGCAGGTACCCCTCGGCCACCATCGACCCGACGGCGAGGGTCCCGAAGATCACCCAGAACACGTCGCGGCCCCACCCGAGGGCGGCGTCGCGCTCGGCGGCCGGCACGCCGGTGAGCCGCCGCCGCCAGGCGGGGCCCCACACCAGCCACCGGAACCCCAGCAGCCCCAGCAGGCCGCCCAGGCCCACCAGCTCCAGGAACCGGGCGCTCACCGCCCACGCGCTGGTCTCGTCCGGGCCGTTGTCGGAGCCGCTGCCCAGGAACGGCGCGGCCACGGGGCCGGCGCCGACCCCGAACGCCCGGGCGCCGCCGATGATGTGGGAGTCGGCGCTCACGACCTTGAAGCGCACCGTGTAGGTGCCGTCGTCGAGGCCCGCCCTCAGCGGGATCTCCAGGAGGCTGCTGTCGGTGGGGCTCACCTGGGCGCTGCCGCTGCTGACGGCCC
The DNA here is from genome assembly GCA_020848615.1 of Thermoleophilia bacterium. Lineage (GTDB taxonomy): Bacteria > Actinomycetota > Thermoleophilia > Miltoncostaeales > Miltoncostaeaceae. Next base: position 11,762 of record JADLHW010000021.1, on the reverse strand, counting down.
TGCCCTGGGCGTCGACCACCTGCACGTCGGTGGCGCCCAGGAGCTGGACGGGCTCGCTGAACTGGACCTGCACCTGCTTCGGCGAGGTCGGCACGGCGGTCTCGAACGGGGGGCTGCTCTGCAGCACGATCGCGTGGCCCAGGGCGGTCGCGGGGAGGCCCAGGACGGTCACGGCGAGGACGGCGAGCAGCATCAGTCGGCGCATCGCGGCGGAGCATGACATCTCCGCGCGCCCCCGCGACCGGGGCGCGTCGCGGGCGGGACACGCGGTCCCGCCCGCGGGATCGGTCAGGTGCCGGCGTGCGCGGCGCGCACCGCGGCGACGTCGATCTGGCGCATCGTCATGAGGGCGTCCCACGCCCGCCGGGAGCCGTCCCCGCCGTCGAACATCAGCCCCATGACCTCGGCGGGGATCAGCTGCCACGACACGCCCCACCGGTCCTTCACCCACCCGCACATGCTGTCCTGTCCACCGTCGGAGGTGAGCGCGGTCCACAGACGGTCGACCTCGGCCTGGTCGGCGCACGACACCACGATCGACGCGGACTCGCTCTGCGGGAACTCCGGGCCGCCGTTGAGGAGCTGGTAGCGCTGCCCCGCGAGGTCCACCTCCGCGAGCGCGACCTCGCCCTCCCTCGATCCGCCCGGGTACCGGTCCAGTCGCACCACCCGTGAATCCGGGATGAGGGAGGCGTAGAACTCCGCCGCCTCCTGCGCCTGGGTGTCGAACCACAGGCACGTCGTGATCTTCCCCGTCGTGGCCATGCCCGCCTCCTGGTGGGTCGCGGTTGCCGTCGGTGATGCCGACCCCCGTGCGCCCGGGAACTCATCGGTCGCCCCGGTGGTAGCGTCCCGCCGCTGATCCGGCATGGGACGGGAGGACGCATGAGCGGTCTGGTCGAGGGCACCCGCGCGCTGGTGGTGGGCGTCGCCAACAAGCGCAGCATCGCCTGGTCGATCGCGAAGGCGCTCGACGAGCACGGCGCGCGCGTCGCGCTGACCTACCAGAACGAGCGCACCGAGCGCGACGTGCGCAAGCTCGCCGGCGAGCTGTCGGGCGAGGTGCCGGTGCTGCCGCTCGACGTGCAGGACGACGTCCAGGTGGGCGAGTCCGTCGACGCCGCGGCCGCTGCGCTGGGCGGCATCGACGTGCTGGTGCACGCCGTCGCGTTCGCCCGTCCCGAGGACCTCACCGGGAAGTTCACCGAGATCTCCCGCGACGGCTTCGCCCTGGCGATGGACGTGTCCGCGTATTCGCTGATCGCCCTCGCCCGCGCCGCGGAGCCGCACATGCGGGCCTCCGGTGGCGGGTCGGTGATGGCCCTCTCATACGTCGCCGCCGAGCGCGCCGTGCCCGGCTACAACGTGATGGGCATCGCCAAGGCCGCGCTGGAGTGCATCGTGCGGTACCTGGCGTGGGACCTCGGTGACGCGGGCATCCGCGTGAACGCCATCTCCGCGGGGCCCATCCGCACGCTGGCGGCCCGTGGCATCCCCGGGTTCTCCGAGATGGCCGACACCATCGCCTCGCGCACGCCGCTGCGCCGCGAGATCACCGTGGACGAGGTCGGCGCGACCGGCCTGTACCTGGCGTCGCCGCTGTCGGCGGCGGTCACCGGCGAGACCCTGCACGTGGACGCCGGCTACCACGGGATGGGGATGTAGGGATGACCGCGGTCCGGGCCGTCGAGGGGACCGGCCCGGACGCCGCGCGGGTGGTCGCGGTCGCCCGGGCCGCCGACCCGGACGCCCCGTGGGGCGAGGGGGACTTCCGCCGCCACGCGGCGTCCGAGCCGCGCCACCTGCTGCTGCTGGCCGCCGACGCCGGCGCGGATGTGGCCGCCGCCGAGCTGGGGGCCATCGAGGCTTGGGACGAGCCGGACGGCATGTGGCTGTGGCTCTGGGTCCTGCCCGGGCACCATGCCGGCGCGGGCGCCGTGCTGTGGGACGCCGTCGCGGCGCACTGCGCACGCCACGGCGTGACCGGGTTGCGCACCGCGCTCCCCGCCGACCTGCCGGACACGCTGGACCTGCTCACGCGGCACGGCTTCCGCGAGGTGGAGCGCCAGCAGCGCGTGACCCTGCCCCTGGGCGCGCGGCCGGCGGACCCGGTCCCGCCGGCGGGGATCACGCTGGTGCGCCTGGCGGACGACCCGGGCCTGCTGGACGGCGTGCTCGCGCTCGACGCGGAGTGCATCCCGGACATCCCCGGGGAGGAGGGCGCGACGCTGCTCGTGCCGGGACGCGGATGGTGGGAGGAGCGGCTCGCGCGCGGCGAGTTCGACGCGCGCACGATCGTCGGCGCCGTCGCGGACGGCCGCGCCGTGGCGTACACGGTGCTGCGCCACCATCGCGGCCGGCCCGACGTCGCCGACGTGGACTTCACCGCGACGCTCCGCGCCTGGCGCGGCCGCGGCCTCGCCGCGCTGGTCAAGCGGGCGTGCCACGCGGCGGCCTGGGACGCCGGGATCCGGGAGGTCCGGAGCTGGAACGACCTGGGCAACGCCCCCATGCGCGCCGTGAACGCGGCCCTGGGCTTCACGCGCGGGCCGGACGTGCTGCAGATGCGGGCGGACGCCTGGACGTGACCGGCCTCCCCGCCGGGCCCGGGGACCCGGCCAAGCGGCCAGTGGGCGGCGGCCGCGGAGCGACGTAGCATCCGGGCCGTGCCGACCCTGCGCCCCCGCGCGGCCCTGCCGCTGCTCGCCCTGCTCGTCTGCGTCCCCGCCGCCGCCGGGACGACCGGCGTCCAGGCCGGGCCCCGGGACGTGATCCCCCGGACGGCGAAGCGCCTGGGGATGCCCTGCCGACTCGACACCGCCACCTTCCGGATCTGGTGGAGCGACACCATCGGGGCGGCCGGCGCGGTGAGCGGGGCGGACGGCGGGTGCCGCACCGTGCCGCCGGTCGTCACGGCGGTGGCGGGGGTCGCCGAGCGCGCCCGGGCCACCGCCCAGGGGCTGGGCCTGCCCCGCATGACCGGTGACGCCCCGCCGGCCACGGTGCGCCTCCCGGAGCTCACCCGCGTCCTGCTGCGGGCGCGGCCCGGCGAGCGGGTGATCGCCCTGAACGGCCTGGGGGCACGCACCCGCGGCCAGTACCTGGCGGGCCTGCCGGCGGCCACGCGCGTGCGGGTGCTCGCCGGCATCACCGGCACCGTGCGGCGGCGGTTCGCCGCCGACCTGCGCCTGGCGGTCGCGGGGCGCCCCTCGGACTTCGCCGGCGGCGACCGGCGCGTCGACGTGGTGCTGGACGCCTCCGGGGTCACCGGCATGGTCTCCGCCGCCACGCCCGGACGCACGTCCTGCTCGGAGATCCCCACCGGCCCCCGCCTGCGGCGCGTGGCGTTCCGCAGCACCGAGGTGGTGGTGCTCGCCCCCGCGGACACGGCCCCCGCCGCCGCGCTCGCCCACGAGCTGTTCCACGTCGTGCAGTGCGACACCTCGACCTCCACCGGTGCGCCGGACCTGCTGGCCGAGGGCACCGCGGAGTGGTTCGCCGCGCGCGCGGAGCCCGCGGACTTCGCGGGGACGCTCACCACGGGCGCCACGGGCCAGACCCTCTCCGGGGGCGCCACGCGCGTCGCCCGGTTCTGCACCCGGTTCGACCCGGTGGGCGCCGGGCTGGAGGCCTACGCCTCGTGGGGCGTGTGGCAGGCCCTGGACGCGGGCCGCGCCCGGCCCGTGCGGGTGCTCGCCGCCCTGCGCAGCGTGACGGGCCTCCGGACGGGTCCCACCGCGGCCGCCGTGATCCGCGACGTCGGCACCGCACGGTGGGCGGACGCCCTCCAGGATGCCGCGCGGTCGCTGTGCGCGGGCCTGCGAGCGCCCTTCGGCGACGTGGTGTTCGCGCCGGGCGTGCGGGGGTTCATCGGCCTGGGCTCGCCCACGGCGACCCCCGTGACGCCGCAGACGGTGGTCGTCCCGCGCTGGGGCGTGGCATCCGCACGGGCCCAGTGGTCCGGCGGCGGAACCCAGGCGACCATCCGGGTGACCTCCCCGGACCTCGACGCCGCCACGCTGGTGGCGGCGCTGGTGGCGCCGGCCGCCAACGGTCCGCTCGCCGCGACCGTCCGCGACGGCGCCGCGGTGATCGACGTGAGCGGCGCGGCGATCACCGACGGTGCCGTGACGGTAGTGGTGCCCAACCCGCGCCCCGACCGCGCCGTGACCGTGACGGTCGCGGTGGAGGAGTCCGCCCCGCCCGGCTGACGGCGCGCGGGTAGGCTCCGGGAGCGCGTGCCCGAGCCATCCCCCACCATCCGCGTGGGCGTCCTCAGCGACACCCATGTGGGCGACGTCCTGCCGTCGCTGCCCCCCGGGGTCGCGCCGGCGCTCGCGGGCGTCGACCTCATCCTCCACGCCGGCGACATCACCGTGGGCGGCGTGCTGCGGGAGCTGGAGCGCATCGCCCCCGTGGTCGCGGTGCGCGGGAACCACGACCGCGCGATGCGGCAGGCGCTGCCCGACGCGGTCACGCTGCTGGTGGGGGACGTGCGCATCGGCCTGTGCCACGGGCACCGGCCCGCCCGCAGCGAGCTGCCGATGGTCCTGGGCGGCCTGGTGATGGGACGTCCCACCGTCCCCGGCCTGCGTCGGCACCTGCTGCGCAGCACCGGCCCGGTGGACGTGGTGGTGTTCGGCCACTTCCACATGCGGTACGCGCGGCGCCGCGGGGGCGTGCTGATGTACTCACCGGGCGCGGCGTACGCCTTCGAGCGGGACCCGTCCCGCCGCGTCCGCGGCCTGCGCGGCCGGGCGTTCAGGCGCTACCGGCGGCACCTGGAACCCGAGCGCAGCCGGCCGTCGGTGGGGATCCTGGAGATCACCGGCCGGGAGGTCTCGTACCGGTGGATCGCGGTCCCCGGACCGCTCCGGGCGCCCCGGATCGCCTGACGCCCGGGCTCGGGTTTTCCCGCAGCCCGTTCCGCGCGTACCCGCATGGCACGGGGTGCACGACGGATCAGGGTGCGATTGGCCCCTCGGAAACGCTCCGCGTGACCGGGTGGTTCGAGGCGCCGGGCGCGAGTGGGCCGCCCCCGGCGATGCCGGCGTCGTCCCCTGTCGATCATCCATCCCAGTCGCCAGGGGGCGCCGCCCGGACCTCATCCGCCGCGGACGCCCCGGCGGACGCGGGTCAGCCCCCGACGGTGGAGAGCCAGCCCCGCAGGGCCATCTCGACCTGCCCGGCCTGCTCGGCCAGCTGCGACGCCGACCCCGGGTGCGGCTTGCGCGCCGTGTCGCGGCACAGGGTCGCGAAGCCCTGGGCCCCCAGCGCGTCGCTGAGGGCGGCGAGCTCCCGGGCGGCGCCGGCGACACCCGCGGCATCGCCCCGGCCCGAGGCCTCCCGCGCCGTCGCCACGCCCCGCCGGAGCGTGTCGAGGTACCTGGCGACCACCGCCCGCACGTGGTCGAGGTCGCCGCGGTGCTCCTCCACGAGGCGGTCGAGGGCGGCGAGCCGCACCATGCCGCGGCTGCGCTGGACGGTCGCGCCCCACCTGCTGAGGGCCTCCCGCAGCTCACCGGCCTGCAGGGGGATGCCCACGCAGCCGTTCATGCCGGCGATGAGGCACTCCTCCCGCTCACCGGCGGGGCCGTTGGGCGTGAGGCCGATGATGGGGGTGCGCGGCAGGCGCCGCTCCTGCTCGGCGCGGCGGATGCCGCGGGCCGCCTCGTAGCCGTCGAAGCCCTGCGAGGCACGGCAGTCCACGAGCACGGCGACGAACCGCCCCGGGCGCTCGGACACCAGGTCCAGCGCCTCCTCGGCGGTGCGGGTCCGCACGGTGCGGTGACCGCCGGTGCCCAGCATCTGCTCGGCCAGGCGGGCCTGCGCGTCGTCGCCCTCCAGCAGCAGCACCATGGGGGCGTCGGGCGCCGCCGGCCCGGCGGGCGCGGTGGCGGCCTGGTCCTCCCGTGCCAGGGGGACGGTGACGGTGACCGTGGTGCCGAGGCCCGCGGTGCTGGTCACGTCGATGGTGCCGCCCATGAGGTCCACCAGGGACTTCACGATCGACAGGCCCAGGCCGGTGCCGCCCTGGCGGCGGGCCTCCGACCCGTCGACCGCCGAGAACCCGGCGATGAGGCGGTCCCGGGTCTCCTCGGTCATGCCGGGGCCCGTGTCGGTGACGGCCACCGTGAGCACGGGGCGGTCGTCCGGGCCGGTCACGAGCGACGCGCCGACCTCCACCATCCCCGAGTCCGTGAACTTCACGGCGTTGCTCACCAGGTTGTCGACCACTTGGCGCAGCCGCACGGGGTCGCCGCGCATGGGGGACCGCAGCGACGGCTCCACGTGGTGCATCAGCGCGATGCCCTTGCGCGTCGCGTTCGGGGCGAAGAGGGCCGCCGCGGCGTCGACGACGTCGCCCGGGATGAACGGCGTGTCCTGCACCGTCGCGCCGCCGGCGTCGAGGGACGACACCTGCAGGGCGTCGTCGATGACCGACAGCACCTGGTCCACCGAGGTGCGCAGGACGCGCACCAGCTCCAGCTGCGACGCCTCCAGCGACGAGCGGGACAGGCGGTCGATGTGGTCGGCGAGGCCGCCCAGCGGCGTGCGGATCTCGTGGCTCAGGGTCGCCATGAACGCGGCGCGTTCCCGGGCGGCGTCCACCGCCTCGTCGCGGGCACGCGACAGCTCGGCCTGCTGCGACACCAGGGCCGTGACGTCCCGGTACACCCACAGGCGGCCCAGGATGCGGCCGTCGAGGGTCACCAGCGTGTGGTCCCGGTCGAACACCCGCCCGTCGGCGAAGCGCACGCGCTCCCCGGTGACCGTGGCGTTCGCCGCGAGGATCTCGTCGATGCGGGCCAGGAACGCCGCGGGATCCTCGGCGAGCTGCGCCGCGGCCTGCGCCGCCCGGCCGCAGTCGCCGCCCACCAGGGCGTGCGGTTGCGCCCGGATCCCGAGCATCTCGCAGAGTGCCGTGTTGACGATCGTGACGCGGCGCTGGGCGTCCTCCAGCAGGACGCCGCTGTTCAGGCGCTCGATCAGCGTCGACAGGCGCGCGGTGGTGGTGCGGGTGCGCTGCTCGGCCTCCCGGCGCGCGGTGATGTCGCTGAACGACGAGACCACCGCGTACGGCTGCGGGTCGCCGGGGCGCACCAGCGGCACGGTGTTCACCGAGATCCACGTGGTCGCGCCGTCGGGTCGGCGCAGGCCCATCACGGCGTCGGAGATCGCCTTGCCGGTGCGCAGGGTGACGGCGCCGGGCCGCTGGTCGGGCGGGATCTCCCGGCCGTTCTCGCGGATGGCGGTGGACCGCACCCCGCCGAGGCCCTTCTCCGAGAGCTCCTGCTCGGTGAGGCCCAGCAGCCGGGCGGCGCTGGCGTTGGAGGTGATGACGGTGCCGTCCATGCGCTGCACCACGACGCCCTCGTGCAGGGCGGCGACCACCGACCGGTGCCGGGCCTCGCTCTCCTGGAGGTCCGCGACGGCGTGGGCGCGCTCGCTCCCGTCATGGCACGACACGACGGCCTGTCCCTCCGTGAGGCGGGACACGCGGGCCTCGAAGCACCGCACGCCCTTGGTCACCTCCAGCCCGTACGGGACGGTGGCGACACGGCCGCTGCGCAGGACCTCCCGCAGTGCGGCGTGGATCTCACCGGCGACGTCGGGCGGCAGGAGATCATCGAGGCGCTTCCCGGCGATCTCGGCACGCGCACCCATCTCACGGGCCGGGGCGCCGTGCACGCCCAGCACGCTGCCCGCGGCGTCCACCCGGACATAGAGCTCGGGGAGTCCCTGGAGGATCGCCTCCAGCTCGGCGGTCCGCTGGTCTGGCGTGTTCATGGGTGGCGCGCGCTCCGTCACGTCGTCGGCACGGGCTCCCGGCGGCCCGCTCCGTACCTATCGGCGGGCGGCGGGCGCGAAATCAGTGTTCGGACACATCGCCCCGGGGTTCCCGGGGGCGACCCCGTGGCGGGTCGGGCGAACCCCACCCAAGGGTGCGCCGCGTGCCGCGCCGCGGGGCGGTAGCGTCTTCGCATGAACCGCATCCACGCCCCCGCAGCGCGCGCCGCCGCCGCGGGCCTGGCGATCACCGCCGTCGCGGCCTGCACGGCCTCCGCCGCCCCGCCCCGGGCCGCCCTGCTCGCCGTGCGGCCATCCGTGACCGTCGACCAGACCTTCCCCGGCAGCCCCGCCAGCATCCCGGTGTTCGCCTACCTGGTGAACCGCGGCGGGCCCCTGGACGTGGAGGCGCGCCGCACTCCCGGCACGGTCCTGTGGACGGGGCAGCAGATCCTCGACGGCACACGCCTGCCGCTGCCGGCGGGGGTGCCGGTGGGGCCGTCGGGCTTCGGCCGGGCGGTGGAGGTGACCGTGCTCACCCCGTCCCGCCGGGTGGTGCGACGCGGCGCCCTCGACCTGTGCGTGAACGTCGGGCGCGTGCGGCTGGGCACCTCAGGACCGGCGCTCAGCGCCTACCCGGAGAGCTGCACCCTCCATCCGTTCGCCCGCGGCCTGCACCTGGGCCTCGACACCGACCACGCGGTCCCGCTGAACCTGGACTTCGGGCTCGGCCGGTTCCGGCCCGGCCGGTACGTGGTGCGCGTGCGGATCCGCCCGGCCCTCGCCGACTGGCTCGGCATGGACCCGGCGAGCCGCGCGGTGCAGGTGCGCATGCGGGTGCCGCGGTCGCCGGTCATCGCGGTGGATCCCGGCGGCACGCCGGTGCCGGACCCGGTGCTGCCCACCCCCGCGCACGACGGGGACGACGCGCCCGCCCGCCCGCCGGCGGTCCCGGTGTCCGGCGTCCCGCTGCCGGCCGACACCCTCCCGAACCTGGCGGGCCTGCCGGCCTTCGACATCTCGATCCGCAGGACCGGCTCGCGGGACATGCTCCTGTTCGCCGCGACGGTGTTCAACGCCGGGCCGGGCCCCATGATCATCGAGGGGTACCGCACCGGCCCGCGGCTGGTCATGGACGGGCACCAGTTCCTGCGCCGCGGCTCCGAGGACGTGGCATCGGTCCCGGTGTCCAAGCTCGAGTACGACCTGCGGGAGGGCCACGAGCACTGGCACTTCCGGGACTTCGCCGAGTACGCGCTGGTGCGCCCGGACGGCGGCATGGTGCGCCGCAGCCCCAAGGAGGCGTGGTGCCTGGCGCCCACCGACCAGATCGACCAGCTGGTCACCAACGCGGAGATCCGCCCGGGGAACCCGCTGCTGGCCACGGCGTGCGGGGACCGGTCGGCGGTGCAGGTGCGGGAGGTGCTGGAGGTGGGCGCCGGGGACACGTACTCCGCGGACACGCCGGGACAGGCGGTCGACGTCACCACCGTGCCCAACGGCGCCTACGACCTGTCCGTCCGGGCGAATCCCGCCGGGGTGATGCGGGAGACCACGACCGGTGACAACACCGCCCTGCGCAGGATCGTCCTGGGCGGTACCCGCGGCCGGCGCACGGTGCGCGTCCCGCCCGTGGACGGGGTCGACACCGAACGCGGGGCGGCGTGCCGGCCGTACTGCGCGGCGCGGTGAGGAGCGCCGCCGGCGGTGGCGGTTCGTGCGGTGGTGACCCCACGGTGCGGCCGGTCGCGTGAGGGCCCCGGGAAGATCCCGCGCCTTCGTCCGAAGGCGGCGTGAAGACCCGCTTGGGGTGAGGATTTTGACCACCGCCGGGCGTCGGCTACGTTCCGCGTCAGGCATGCGTGAGCCGGTGGTGACCAGCGGCGGGACCGACGCGGACCTCCGGCCCGAGGAGCAGCTGCGCGCGATGTTCGTCTCGATGGGCGAGGGACTCGTCGTGCAGGACCCCGGCGGCCGCATCACGATGGCCAACCCGGCGGCCGCCGAGGTGCTCGGCCTCACCCTGGACCAGTTGCTGGGGCGCACCTCCGCGGACCCGCGCTGGCGCGGCGTGCGGCCCGACGGCTCGCCGTTCCGCGGGGACGACCACCCGGCGATGGTCACGCTGCGCACGGGCCTGCCGCAGCGCGGCGTGGTGATGGGCGTCGACAACCCCGCCCGCGGGGAGCGCCGGTGGATCCAGATCAACTCCGAGCCCATGGGACCGCCCGGCGACGACGGCCTTCCGGCGGCGACGGTCGTCACGTTCACCGACATCACGGCGGTGCGCGAGAGCGAGGAGCGGCTGGGTGCCACGGTGGCCGCCACGCGTGACGGGATGGTCGTGGTGGACCTCGACTCCCGGGTGCGGTCGGCGAACCCTGCGGCCGCGGCGATCCTCGGGGTCGACGAGGGCGACCTGGTGGGGGTGGGGCTCGGCGCCCTGAGCCTCGACGTGTTCGATGAGCGCGGGGAGCGCATCCCGCGGGCCCGGCGGCCGCTGGTCACGACGCTCACCACGGGGCGGCCGCGGCACGGCGTGGTGCTCGGCATCGACCGGCCCAGCGACGGGCGGCGCATCTGGGTGATCCAGTCGTCCGTGCCGCTCGGCGTGCACGACGACCTCGGCCGGCCGGAGGCCGTGCTGCTCACGCTCACCGACATCACGGAGCTGCGGGAGGCCGAGGACGCGCTGCGGGCCAGCGAGCAGCGGTACCGGTCGTTGTACGGCTACCAGGCGGACGCGGTGGTGCGCATGACGCCGTCGGGCGCGCTGCTGTCCGCGTCGCCGTCGGTGTGGCGGGTGTTGCGCTACGACCCGAACGACCTGCCGGAGTTCGAGCCCGGCGTCGTCCACCCCGATGACTTCCCGGATGCCCGCGCCGCGTTCCTGCGGATGGTGCGCGGTGAGGTGGGCGTGCGGTTCGAGACCCGCCTGCGCCGGGGCGATGGCCGGTGGATCTGGGCGGAGATCGCCGGCGGCCCGGTGTATGACGACGACGGGGTCCTCGTCGAGGTGCAGCAGAGCATCCGCGACGTGAGCGGGCGGGAGCACCGGGAGCACGACAATGCGGCGATGCGGCGGGTCGCGTCGCTGGTGGCGGGCGGCGCCGCGTCGCGGGAGGTGCTCGCGGTGGTCGCGCAGGAGGCGTGCGCCGCCCTGCCCGCGGACGGCGTCACCGTCATCCGGTTCGACGGGGCCCGAGGGGTTCCGGTGGCGCGTCACCCGCAGGTCCCCGGGCCGCCGGCGGCGCTCGACCTCTCGCGGCACGGCACGGCCGCGGCCGAGGTGCTGACCCATGGTGCCGCCGCCGCCCTGCGGGAGGGCGCCCCGCACGCGGGCCCGGGACGGGCCGCCGGGATGACCGTGGCGGTGCCCGTGCTGGCGGGCACGGCCGTGTGGGGCTGCGTGTGCGCCGGCCTCGCCCGCGGTGAGTTCGCCGAGGGGGCGGTGGACCGGCTGCGCGTGTACGCGGACCTGGCGGCCGTGGCCGTGGTGGCCGGCGGCTGAGCCCGGGGGCCCGGGCGGCCGTTCGCTCCCCGTCGGGCAGCGGGCCGTGCGGGTACGGCACGCGCCGGGCGGGCGGGATCGCCGAGGAGGCCCGCGGCGGACTCGGCGGTGGCGTGCGGCGGGCGGCGTCGTGCCGGCGGGCGGCCGGGTCGTCCTCGTACGCGCCCCACCGGTCGCCGGCCCGGTCCACGCGCGAGCTCGCGCACAGCAGGACGCAGGGGCCGCCGCCCACGCCCGTGAACGCGTGACGCGTGTCCGGCGGGCGGTGCACGACGTCCCAGCGCCTCAGGCGCCGCTCCTCGCCCTCGACGATGAGGATCGCCTCGCCGTGCAGCACCAGGAGGTCCTCCTGGTCGTCCTCCCGGTGGTGGACGGTGCTGGGCTCGCCGGGGCCGAACACCCGGTTCCCGTCGCTGACGCAGACGGTCGGTCGCTGCCCATCATCGGAACGCCTGTCTGT
>JADLHW010000020.1 GCA_020848615.1 Thermoleophilia bacterium | reverse complement strand
GTGTTCGCATGGACGCGCCCCGAGGACGCCGCCGCGTTGCGCTGGCGTCAGTACACCGCCCCCTGACGGTCCGGCGAGGTGGGAGGGCCCGGTCGCCCGGACCCTCCCGTCGCCGCGGCTGGGGGGTTCCGCGTCACGACAGGGTGCAGTTCCCCGTGGACCGGCTCGGGAAGCGCTTCGCCACCGGCGGCTTGAAGTCCGCCTTGATCCGCTGGATCGCGGCGAGGAACTGACGGGTCGTCGCGTCCCGCGAGAGCGTGGAGTACGCCTTCCGGCCCAGTGCCCGCATCTTCAGCACCTCGCTGTTGCGGGCGTACTTGAACTTCACGCCGCAGTTCACGAGGTCCTGGGGAAGGGTGGACCGCCTGCTGACGATCCCGATCGAGTACGCCGGCACCAGGTTCGCCGCCGTCCGCAGCGCGGTCTGCTCGCCGCGCGACAGGCTGTTGTAGAACGCCCGGTTGATCGACAGGGCCGTCGGGAACGGCCACAGCGGCAGGTTCGCCGTGACGTTCTTCGCCACCTCGAAGTACTTGTTCGTGGCGATGAGGCCGATGTTGGCCTCCATCCCGTCCACCGTGCCGTTCTTCAGGGCCAGGTACACCTCGGGCAGGGCCAGCGGGTCCGGGCTCGCGCCCAGCGCCTGCAGCCCGGTGAACAGCACCTTCGACTGCACGGAACGGATCTTCGCGCCCTTGAAGGCATTCACCGAGGTGAAGCTCTTGGTCGACCCCAGGGGGTACCGGATGCCGCCCTCATGGATCGCCAGCACGTACAGGTTCCCGGCCTGCTGGGTGGCGCGCGCGGAGATGCTGCGCCCCAGGCGGCCCGCGATGATCTGCTTCTCCAGCGGGTAGCCGTTCACCAGGAACGGCGCCTGCAGCGCCTGGAACGCGGTGATGCCCGCGGAGTCGAACACGGCGGTCGACATCGTCGCCATCGGGATCGTGCCGGCGCGGACGTCGCTGAGCAGCGTCGGCTCGGCGGCCGGGTAGCTGGCCCGCGGCACGATCTTCAGGCTGCCGCCGGACAGGCGGGTCACCTGCTGGACGAAGTAGTCGATCGCCTGGCCGTACGGGTGCTGCTGGGTGGTCACGTAGGCGAGGGTGATCTCGCGCGTCCCCGTCTCACGCGCCGGCTCCGCAGAGGCCGCCGCGGTACCCGCGACGAACGCGCCGGTCACCCCCAGCGCAAGGATCGTCCGGACCCACTTCCGCTCGTTCACTTGGTGGCTCCCCCCGATTGAGGATCGGCCGCCCGGCCGAAGCCCGGGCGGGGGGCTGCGCCCACCGCGGGGCACCGGCCCTCCACCGGACGCTACGTCCGCCCCGACGCGGTCCGATATACGGGGAATCCCCTGCATTCCCGCACAACGTTCACATGTGCGAGCGGTGCGGGGCGTACGTCGCCGCGCCGCCCGCGACGGATGGTTCCGGCCCGGTCGATCCGGCCTCCCTGCCGGTCGGTGACGCACGCGCTGCGGGACCGGGGCACATCGGTCGCCTCCGCGACGCTACGACGCCCGCCCGCCACGGCGAAATGCGGGGAACCCCGGGGCCGCTGCCCCGGGGTCAGACCGCCGGCGCGGGAACCGCGGGCAGGCTCAGCCGGAACACCGCGCCCCCGCCGTCGGCGTCCTCGACGGTCACGGAGCCGCCATGCCCGGCGGCCACCTGCCGCACGATCGACAGGCCCAGGCCCGTGCCGGGCCGGGACCGGGCCTCCGGCGACCGCCAGAACCGGGCGAACACGCGCTCCCGGTCGGCCTCCGGCACGCCGGGACCGTGGTCGCGCACCGTCACCTCCCCGTCGGCGAGGCCGATCTCCACGGGCCGCCCGTCACCGCCGTACTTCACGGCGTTGTCGATGAGGTTGCCCACGGCACGGGCCAGGGCGTCCGGATCGCCCATCACCTCCCGGGACGTCCCCTGCACGCGGATGTCGGCATTCGGCCAGAACGCCCGGGCCCGCGCCGCCGCGTCGTGCACGAGCTCCTCGAAGTCCACCGGTACCGGGGCGGTCACCGGGCGGTCCCCGCGGGCGAGCTCCACCAGGTCGCCCACCAGGCCGCTCACGCCGTCGAGCTGGACGGTGAGGTCGTCCAGCAGCGTCCCGCGCTCGATCTCGTCCAGCGGCGCCCCGGACGCCAGCAGCTCCACGTTCGCGCGCAACGCGGTGAGCGGGGTGCGCAGTTCGTGGGAGGCGTCGGCCACCAGTCGGTCCTGCGCCTGCCGGGCCTGATCGAGGCTCGCGAGCATCTCGTTGAAGCGGCGGGCCAGGCGCGCGGGTTCGTCGTCGCCGTCCACCGGGATGCGGTGCGACAGGTCCCCGGTGCGCGCCACGTGATCCACGCTGCCGGCGAGCGCCTGCACCGGCCGCACCCCGCGCGCGGCGACCACGGCGCCCAGCACCCCGGCCAGCGCGATGCCCGCCAGCGAGATGAGCGCCAGCCGGGCGCGCAGCGTGTCGAGCGTGGCGCTCACCTCGGTGAGCGGCCGGGCGACCTGCACCGCCAGGCCCCGCTGCGACGACGCGATGGTGAGCACCCGCACCTCCTCACCGTCGGCCGTCACGGTGGAGTACCCCGGGTCGCCGCCGTCCCGGGCGATCCTCGCGGCCGACGACGCCACGGGCAGTGCCACCTCCCCCGACGGCAGCGACACCGGGGTGCCGGTGGAGTCGATGAGCTGCACGAACGCCCCGGGGCCCCCGAACCGCCCGGACACCTGTCCGCCGAACGCCTCGCCGGGGCCGCGGTGCGGCCGGAACGCGTCCTGGATGCTGCGCTCCGCCTGGCGGCGCAGGTCGGAGTCCACCTGCCCGCGCAACGCCGTCGCCGTCGCCGAGTACACCGCGAACGCGCTCAGCACCACGGCGAGCGCCACGGCGACGGCCGCGGCGACCGTGATGCGCGTGCGGAAGCTCACGGGGCGTCCCGCAGGGCGTAGCCGAAGCCGCGCACCGTCTGCAGCAGCCGCGACTCACCGCCGGCCTCCAGCTTGCGCCGCAGGTACCCCACGTACACCTCGATGCCGTTCGTGGACGTGCGGGCGTCCATCCCCCACACGCGGTCCAGGATGAGCTCACGGGTGAGCACGCGGTCCGGGTTCCGCATGAACAGCTCGAGCAGCAGGAACTCGGTGCGCGTGAGCTCGAACCGCCGGCCGCCGCGCTCGGCCATGAGGGACTGCAGGTCCAGGCGCAGATCCAGGTACTCCAGCAGGCCGTCCTCATTGGCCTCGGCGCCGGGGGCGCGCCGCCCGATGGCGCGCAGGCGGGCCAGCAGCTCGGCCAGGGCGAACGGCTTCACCAGGTAGTCGTCGGCGCCGGCGTCCAGGCCCTCCACGCGGTCGCTCACCGAGTCCCGGGCGGTGAGCATGAGGATGGGGGTGAGGTAGCCGCGGCGCCGCAGCTCCCGGCAGATCTCGAAGCCGTTGATGTCCGGGAGGTTCACGTCCAGGACCACGGCGTCCGGGGCCACGCGCACCACCGCCGCCAGGCCCGTGGCACCGCCCTCGGCGGACTCCACCGAGTGGCCGTTGGCCCTGAGGGCCCGTTCCAGCGACCCCCGCACACGGGGATCGTCCTCCACGACGAGTACGCGCATAGCTCAGATAGTGCCGGATGCGGGTGACGGCCCCCACGCGAGCCGGTCACCCGCATTGGCCATGCGGGGATCAGGGACCGGGGTAACCGCCCATGCCCATGCCCCCCGGACCGTGGCCGCGGCCGCCGTGCCCGCCCCGGCCCATGCCGAACCCGAACCCGAAGCCACGGCCCAGGTCACCGTCCGCCGCGCGCTGCTCGGCGTCCTCGTACATCTGGTCCGCCTGGTCCTGGGTGAGCTCCTTGGCCTTCACCGCCGCGTCAAGGCGCTCCTTCAGGCGCTTGAGGCCCAGCTCCTTCATCTTCTCGGCGAGCTTGCCGTTCGCCGCGGCCTCCTTCAGGGCCGTCGCGTCGGCCTCGGTGATGCGGCCGGCCGTGACCATCTCGTCCAGGTGCGCCAGGAACACCTTCTCCCGGGCGGCCTGCTCGGCGGCCTCCAGCTTGTCCACCGACACGCCCAGCTCGTCGGCGAGGGCCTTCCGGTACTCCTCCTGCCGCGCCTGACGGTCGGCCTCGTCGGGCGCCTTCCCCGTGTTGCCGGGGTCGGTCGTCGTGGTGCCCTGCGTGGTGGTGCCGGTGGAACCGCCGCTCTGGGCGAACACCGGGAGCGAGACGGCGCCGGCGCTGAGCGCGGCGGCGACTCCTGCGGTGACGACTGTGCGCTTGAAGGCGGGCTTCTCCATGCGGTCCTCCAGGGTCGGTCGGCGGGGCGTTACGGGCAGCATCGACCGGGCTCCTGAGGAGCACCTGAGAACCATGTTGAGATTCCCGGCGGCCGCCGGGGGCGGGGTGGTCAGGCGGTGAGGCCCAGCTCCGCGGCGTGCGGTGCGAGCGCGGCGATCACGAAGGCGATGTGGTCGTCCAGGTCCCGGCCGATCCCCTCCGCGCCCGCCGTGATGTCCTCACGGCTCACGTTCGCGGCGAACCGCTTGTCCTTCAGCTTCTTGCGCACCGACCGGGGCTCCATGCCCTCCAGGCGGTCCGGGCGCATGAGGGCGCACGCGTGGATGAACCCGGCGAGCTCGTCGCAGGCGAACAGGTGCCGCTCCAGCGCGGTCTCCCGGGGCAGGTGGACGTGCTCGGCGTGGCTCAGGATCGCCCGGCGGAACCACTCCGGGTACCCGAGGGCCGCGAGCACCGGCTCCCCGTCCTGCGGGTGCCGCTCCAGGCTGGGGTGCCGCTCCCAGTCGAAGTCGTGCAGCAGCCCCACGCACCCCCAGGCATCGGCGTCCTCGCCCAGCTCGGCGGCGTACGCGCGCAACGCGATCTCCACGGACCGGCAGTGGCGCCGCAGCGCGTCGCTCGCCACCCACTCCTCGAGGAGCGCCTGCGCGCGGTCCCGGTCCCGGGCGAGATCCTCGGCGTCGCTCATGGCGGGGATCCTACGCGGTCACCGTCACGGTGAACCGCACCGCCGACTCCGGCCCCAGGTCGTCGAGCCAGGCGAAGTGCTCCTGCACCAGGGCGACCGCCACGGCGTACTCCCCGGGCGCGTCCGGTGCGACCAGCTCCACCGCCATCCGCCGTGTCCCCCCGGGGGGCAGCGGCGCGCCCAGCTCGGCGCGTCCGCCGTCGGCGACCTGCGCGCCGGAGGCGTCCCACCACCGGGCGGCGGCGCGCACCGGGCACGGGCCGCCGCCGGACAGGAGCGACCCCGTGCCGTTGGTGACCTCCACGGGCAGTAGCTCCCGCGTCCCGGGCCGCATGCGGGCGGGCGGCGGGGAGATGGCGCGCACCCGCAGCGGGGCCTCCACGGCGTACTCGGAGCCGCGGTGCGGCAGCCGCTCCAGCAGCCGGCCCGCCAGGGCGCGCAGGTCGCCGCGCGGCGGGCGTCCCGCCGTGCACAGGACATCGCCCAGGCCGTGGCGGCGCAGCCGGGCCATGAGGTCGTCCTCGCCGCGCAGCGGCACCGGGGCGCCTCCGCGGCCGACCCAGCTCACGAACGGGTGATGGCGGGTGAGCAACCGCCACAGCTCACGCGGGCCGCGGCCGTCCACCCGGCGCAGCGCCGCGGGGTTCACCTCCATCACGATCGCGGGACGGAGCCGGGCGATCGTGCGTGCGCCGCCCTCCAGCAGGGCGAACTCGGACCCCTCGACGTCGGCCTTCAGCAGGTCCAGGCGGTCGATCCCCGTCGCGTCCGCCCAGTCATCGAGGGCCACGCCCGGCACCTCGGCGTCACCGCCGGCATCCACGTGGGCACCCGCGCTGAACCCGGTGTTCCCCGCAAACCGCAGCGGGCCGCTGCGCTCGGCGATGGCGGTGCGGTGCACGGTGACCGCCCCCGCGAGCCCGTTCGCCGCGAGGTTGGCCTCCAGCACGTCCGCGGTGCCGGGGAACGCCTCCATCGCGTGCACGCGCACCCCGGGGACGGCGGCGGCGACCGCCAGCGAGATGATCCCGATGTGGGCCCCGGCGTCCAGCACCACGTCGCCGGGCTCCAGCAACCGGCCCAGCAGGCGCATCACGCCCCCCTCGTACCGGCCGTCGGTGGCGGCGATGCGGTCCAGGAGGCTCCGCTCCGACGGGCCGCCGTGCAGCGTGAGGGGCCTCTCCACACCGGGCACGCGGAGGACGGTGGGGGGCGGGTCGGCGTCCGGCACCGGGGCAGTATCGCCCGCCCGGGCCGATGGTGCCGGACCGCCTACGGGCTGTCCGGCGGGCGCTCCAGCAGCAGCGCCCACGTGAGGGCACCGGCGACCCCGTCGGGCTCCAGTCCACGCGCCCGCTGGAAGGCGCGCACCGCCGCGCGGGTCTGCGCCCGGTAGAAGCCGGTGCGCGGCACCGGGACGCCCCATGTGCGCAGGCGGGCCTGCAGCCACACCACCGCGTCGCCGCGGGTGCCGAAGCGCAGCACCGGGTAGGTGCGGGCCAGGGCGGCGGGCGTGGGGCAGCTCGACAGGGGCCGGGCGAGCACCGGCCACTGCACCGGCCGGGTGTGCTGGAAGCTCCAGTACGACGCCCCCGGCCACCCGTACGCGGCCGACAGGCACCGGAACCGCACCAGCTCGGCGGGCTTCTCCCGGCGGTAGGTGCCGGCGATGGGGGTCACCGGCACGCGGTAGATGCCGTTCCAGCGGGCGGTGCGGGCCATCGCCCGGTCCACGGCGGTGCCGAACGCGCCCCAGTACACCTGCGGCATGAGCACGTCCGCGCCGTCCCGCCCGTCGATGAACGCCGAGTACGGGAACGAGGAGTGCCCGTCCACGTACGCAAAGCTGGTGAGGGCGACGGGCAGGTCCGGGCCGGTGAGGCGCCGCAGCTCGGTCATGTACCGGCGGGCGGCGCGGTAGGTGCGGCCCTCGTACGACCCGCGGCCGCCCTCGAACTCGCTCTCGGCGTCCACCACGAAGCAGTCCGCGCCGGCCGCCACCGCGCGGGCCGCCACGCGGGCCTCCAGGACGGGGCGCCGGCCGTACACGTACTGCCAGGCGCACACCTTCAGGCCCGCGGCGTGCAGGGCCGGCAGCGCGGCGTCGACCTGCCGCCAGTACCGCAGCCCGTCACCGGACTTCACGTAGACGGTGCGCATGCCGGCGCCCGTGGCGCGGGCGACGATGGCGGCGGTGCCGCCGGATCCCCGCACCTCCCACACCCAGGTGCCGAGGCCGTCGAAGGGGGCGTCCCCGGACTCCAGGGCGTCCGGGTCGTCGGGGCGCACCACCGGGGAGGCGGTGAGCGGGCAGCTCACGCTGAGGCCCCACACCTCCTTCACCGCCGTGGGGATGCGCGGGCAGCCGGGACCGCCCGGGTCGCCCACCGACACCCACGCGCCGCCGGCGGTGGTGCGGAACAGCTCCGGCTCCCCGTCCACGCGTGTGAAGCGCGCCAGCGCCCATCCGGTGCCGGCGAGGCCGGCGGCCTGCACCGACCCGGGCACCGCGTCGGGCGGCACCGCCGGGGGACGTTTCATCGCCCGGGCATGGGCGGCGGTGAGCGCCGCCCGCAGCTCCGGGGTCACGCCGAGCGGCTGGGCACCCAGGGGGTCCGGGCGCTCCGGCTGGCGGGCCCACAGGTGGGCGGCGAGCGCGGCGAGCCCCGCCACGTCCGGGTCGGTGCCCGGCGGGGCGATGCGGCCGACGCCGTACAGCCACGTCCCGGCGGCGAACACCGCGTCCAGGCGGACGGTGCCGTCCACGGCGGTGGTGGTGATGATGCGGCCGTCGGCGGGGTCGGCCAGCTCGTCGCTGCGCTGCGCGGCGGTGTCGCCCCGCACCCGCAGCGCCCACCGCACGGCCTCCAGCCCGGCCCGGGCGCCGCCGGGCGTGCCGAACTGCACCGCCCACACGCGTGTGGCCGGCAGCGTCGCCGTCGCCGGGACGTCCTCCTGCACACCGCCGATGAACCCGTTGCGCACCAGCCGGGCGATCGCCTCGGCCCGGCGGGCCTCGCCGGCGGGCAGCACGGGGTCGACCAGCTGGTCGGGCAGCGTCACCGCCGCGGTCGCGGAGGGCGCCGCGGGCAGCCACGCGGGGTCCGGCAACCGGTTCTCGAGTCCCGCGGTGGGGTCCTGGGCGACCGCGGGCGCGGCCACCGCCGGCAGGCCGGCGACGGCGATCAGGCCGAGCAGAAGGGCACGTCCGCTCATGGTGTGTCCGCCTCCTTCGGGGGGCGGGGCGACGCTACCAGCGGTTGTCGGCGGGACGGTGGCCTCCGGTTCGAGGGGGACCACGGTGTCTACGCCCCCCGCGGTGCCGTCCCTGCCGGGCGGGCGGGCCAGTCCGCCGGAAGCGCCGGTTCCCGCACGGTCCCCGCCGCCCGGGGGCCCGCCCGTGGGTTCGCGGTCGCCGCCGCCGGGCCATCCGCTACCGTTCGCCGCGATGACCACCGAGACCAGCGGCTGGCAGCAGCCCCCACGCCCCACGTTCAACTCCCCCGCGGCGGACCTCAACCAGCTCCGCAACGAGGCCAAGCGCATCGCGGAGTCCGCGCCGTCGCAGCCCGTGCACCCCGCGGTCCTCAACCGGGCGCGCGCCCTGGCGGAGGCCGTGGAGCACGACCTGGGCCTGCCCGAGAGCGCCGACGGCCTGTGCTACTCCGACCTCGCGGTGCTGCTCAGCCAGACCAAGTAGCGCCCGCAGCGTCGTCGTACGCGGCGCGTCGCCCGCCCGCCTACGCGGTCAGCCGCATCGGCCCGCCGCCGGCATCCGGCGCATGGGCCGCTCCCGCGCCCGAGCCACCACCGCCCGCCAGCCGCTCGCCCGTCTCCGGGTCGAAGAGCCGGATGCCCCCGGGGCTCAGCGTGAGCTCCGCGACCTCGCCGCCGCGCAGGCGGCTCGCGGCATCGAGCCGCGCGACGATGGTCCGCGGGCCGGCGGCCTCGCCGGCCAGTCGCGCGAGCCGGTCGTGGTCGAGGCCCTCGCCCTCGGCGTGGAAGTGGGCGAAGCGCTCGCGGCCGAGCGACTCGACGAGGTCGAGGCGCGTCCGGATCCGCACGGCGCCCGGCCGGTCGCCTGCGACCGCGGCGTCCTCGAAGTGCTCGGGCCGGATGCCGGCGATCACCGGGCCGTCCCCGACGGCCGCGCCCGCGCCGGGCGGGAGCGGCACGTCGCCGATCGGCAGGTGCAGGTGCCCGCGCTCCACGCGGCCGGGGAGGAGGTTCATGCCCGGTGAGCCCAGGAACCCGGCGACGAAGAGGTTCGCGTGCTGCTCGTACAGCTCGGCCGGCGTCGCGAGCTGCTGCAGCACGCCGTCGCGCATGACCGCCACGCGGTGCCCCAGCGTCATCGCCTCGGTCTGGTCGTGCGTGACGTAGACCGTCGTCGTGCCGAGCCGCCGCTGCAGCTGGGCGATTTCCGCCCGCATCTGCACGCGGAGCTTGGCGTCGAGGTTCGACAGCGGCTCGTCCATGAGGAACACGCGCGGGTCGCGCACGATCGCGCGCCCGATCGCCACGCGCTGGCGCTGGCCGCCCGAGAGCTCACCGGGCTTGCGGTGCAGGAGTCCCTCGAGGTCGAGGACCCTCGCCGCCTCCAGCACGCGCCGGTCGATCTCCTCGCGCGCCACCCCCGCCAGCTTCAACGCGAAGCCCATGTTCTCGGCCACCCGCATGTGCGGGTAGAGCGCGTAGCTCTGGAACACCATCGCGATGTCGCGCTGCTTCGGCGTGAGCTCGGTGACGACCTCGCCGTCGATGAGCAGATCGCCCTCGTCGATCTCCTCGAGGCCCGCGATCATCCGCAGGGCCGTGGTCTTGCCGCAGCCGGACGGGCCGACGAGGATCATGAGCTCGCCGTCACGGACCTCGAGGCTCAGGCGCCGGACGGCCACCGTGCCGTCCCTGTAGCGCTTGGTCGCCTCGCGCAGCTCGACCGTCGCCACCGCTTCAGCCCCCCTTCGCGACGATCGCCGAGAGGTCGTCCTGGAGCTTGGCGGCGGCGTCGCCCGGTGACGTCGTGCCGCGCAGCGAGGCGTTGAACCGCTCGGCCATCAGCCGGGACATGTCGGCGTAGAACGGGGAGACCGGCGGGGTCGTCGTCTGGAACACCGCCTCCTTGTCCTTCTTGACCACCTGCATCGCATCGACGATCTCGGGGTCCTCGTACAGGGCCTTGCGGGTGGGCAGGTAGGCGCCCTCCAGCGCCCACGCCTTCTGCTGGGCGTCGTTCGAGAGGAACCGGATGAGCTCCCACGCCGTGTCCTTCTTCGCCGAGTTCGCGTTCATGAAGAAGTTCCAGCCGCCGCCGACGTTCACCGACGTGCCGCCGGCCCGCGCGGTGGGGATCTGCGCCACGGCGATCGTCGCCGGGTCGATCGTCGTCTGCTCCCTGTCCCCGAGCAGGCCGAAGACGTAGGGCCAGTTGCGCATGAAGGCCGCGTTGCCGCCGAGGAAGGCGCCGGTCGTCTCGTCCTCCTTGAAGTTCGCGACCGCCGCCGGCGACGCGCCGCTCGTGACCAGGCCGCGCGCGATCGTGAGGCCGTCGATCGCGTCCTGCTCGCCGATGACGACCTTCCCGTCCTTCAGGATGTCGCCGCCCGCCGAGCGGATGAACTCCATCCCCAGCACGGTGCCGCCCTCGTACTGGGCGCCCGTCCACACGAAGCCGTTCTCGAGCTTCGCGTCGCGCTTGATCTTCAGCGCCATCTCCTGGAGCTCCGCCCACGTCGCCGGCGCCGCCGAGTAGCCCGACCGCTCGAGCAGGTCCGTGCGGTACCAGAGGATCCCCGCGTCGGTGAAGAACGGCACGCCGACGACCTTGCCGTCCCAGACGTTGGCCGCGACCGTCGCCGGCAGGTACGCGTCCTGCTGGCTCTTGGTGAAGCGCGCGCTGAGGTCCTCGATCCAGCCGTTCGAGGCGAGCTGCGACGGCCACGACACGTCGCCGGCGATGACGTCGATGTCCGACGAGCCGGCCTCCAGCTGCGTGCGGATCCGGTCGAGGTACGCGCCCGTGTCGGCCGGCATGACCCGGATCTTCGCCGTGTTGCCGTTCGCCTTGGAGAAGGCGGCGAGCTTCGGCTTCATCATGTCCACGAGGTCGGGGCTGATCGACAGCGTGACGTCGCCCGTGCCTCCCCCGCCGCCGCTCGCGCCGCCGCTCGAGCCGCCGCACGCGCCGAGGCCGAAGAGCGCCGCGCCCGCGATGACCGTGCCGCCGAGCTTCAGGAAGTCGCGCCGGCTCGTGAGCTGCCGGCCCGTCTCGTTCTCGCTCATGTCGGTGCTCCCTTTCGTGTTATCCCTTGACCGCTCCGGCGGTCAGGCCGGACACGATGCGCCGCTGGAACACGAGCACCAGCAGCACGAGCGGGACCGTGACGACGATCGCCGCCGCCGCCTGCCCGCCGTAGTCGATGGAGTACTGCGTCGCGAAGTTCGGGATGACGACCGTGACCGGCCAGCGCGACTCGTCGAACAGGAACGTGTTCGCGAACAGGAACTCGTTCCAGGCGAAGATGAAGGTCAGGATGCCGGCGGTGAACACGCCGGGCGCGGCGATCGGCACGATGACCCGCCGGAAGGTCTGCAGCGTCGTGGCGCCGTCCATGCGCGCCGCGTCCTCGAGGTCGCGCGGGAGCTGACGGAAGAACGCGGTGAGGATCCACACCGCCAGCGGCAGCGCGAAGACCGTGTCGACGATGATGACCGCGGCGTACGAGTTCAGGAGCTGCAGGTTGCGGAACTCGACGAACAGCGGCGCGATGATCGCGACGCTCGGGAAGAACGCGAGCGCCAGGATCCCGGTCATGATGAACGTGCGCCCGCCGAACCGCAGGCGCGCCAGCGGATAGGCCGCGAGCGCCCCGAACACCAGCGCGAGCAGCGTCGTCGCGCCGGCGATGATGAGGCTGTTCACCAGGCCCTGGCGGAACGCGGGGTCGTCGAAGACCGTGCGGTAGTGCTGCAGGGTGATGTCGTCGGGCAGCACCGTCGGCGGCGACCGGAACAGCTCCCGCCGGGGGATGAGGCTCATCTTCAGGACCCACACCACCGGCAGCACGGCCACCAGGACGATGACGAGGGCCGGGCCCCAGGTGGCCAGGCGCGCCCTCATCGCTCGTCCTCCTGCAGCGTCTTCGCGCCGAAGCCCTTGATGAAGACGAGCGCGATCACGATCGACGAGATGAAGACCAGTACCGCCGCCGCCGTGCCCGTGGCGAACTGCAGCTGGCTGACGCGCACGCCCTCGTAGACGTACGTCGAGAGCGAGTCGAGCCGGCGGTCGGTCATGACCCAGAACAGGTCGTAGACGCTCCACGCCTCGAGGGTGCGGAAGAGGACCGCGACGAGGATCGCCGGCCGCAGCAGCGGGAGCGTCACGTCCCGGAAGCGCTGCCATGCGGTCGCCCCGTCCATCTCGGCGGCCTCCAGGACGTCCCGCGGGATCGTCTGCAGGCCGGCCAGGAGCAGGAGCGCCATGAACGGCGTGGTCTTCCAGACGTCCACGAGGATCGCCGCGATCATGAGCGGCCAGCGGTCGCCGAGGATCGGGCTGTCCGTGATCCCCAGCTCCTGGACCACGTACGTGATGATGCCGACCTGGTCCTGGAGCATGAGGCGCCACATCAGCGCCGAGACCACCACCGGGAAGGCCCACGGGACGAGCACCGCCGTGCGCACCAGGCCGCGGCCGCGGAAGGCCCGGTTGATCCCGACGGCGATCGCCAGGCCCAGGGCGAGCTCCAGCGCGACGCTGACGACGGTGAAGATCACGGTGTTGGCGAGCGCCGTGCGGAACACCTCGTCCCGGAGCGCCCCGGAGTAGTTGTCGAAGCCGACCCACCCGCCGGTGCGTGTGACGGTGGCGTCGTGGAAGCTCAGGTAGATCGTGTAGAGGACCGGCAGGAACGCGACGGCGACGATCACCGCCACCGCCGGGCTCAGCATCGCGAGGGCCGTGCGGCGCTCCTCGCGCCGCGCGCGGGTCATGCGCCGCCGGCGCGGTGCGGCGGCGACGTCGCCGCCGGGGGCGTCCGGACGCGTCGCGACGCTGGTCACCCGGCGCCCCCGGTGCGCAGCAGGACGCCCTCGTCGGCGCGCAGCTCGATGACCGGGCCCGCGGCCCGCCCGTCGCGGTCGAGGAGCGTCGAGAGCAGCAGGTCGCCGGTCTCGCCGAGGTCGACGGTCCGCGCCCGCGGGGTGAGGTTCAGCGCCACGACGCAGCGCTCCGCGCCCGCGGTGCGGGCGTAGACGAGCACGTGGTCGTCGCTGGCCGCGTGCCGTTCCCAGTCGCCCGCCGTCAGCGCGGCGCTCGCGCGGCGCAGCTCCAGCAGCCGGCGGTACAGGGTGAGCGAGGAGCGCGGGTCGGCGCGCTGCGCCTCGACGTTGAGCGTCTGGTACTCGACGCAGACCGGGAGCCACAGGTCCCGTGCGTCCGCGGGCGAGAACCCGGAGTTCGGTCCCGCGTTCCACGGCATCGGCGTGCGGGTGGGATCGCGCGAGACGCCGCCGGTGGCGCGCGCGAACGCGTCGCGCCGGCGCTCCACAGGCACGTCCTGGTCGACGAGCCCCAGCTCGTCGCCGTAGAGGATCGTCGGCGTGCCGCGCGCCGTCAGCAGGAGCATCGCGGCAACCCGCGCCTGGGGACGCCCGAGGCGCGTCGCGAGCCGCCGCCGGTCGTGGTTGCCGAGCGCGAGGATCGGCCACGCGCCCTCGGGCAGCGCGTCGTCGAGCTCGCCCAGCACGGCGGCGAGCGCGGGCGCCTCCCACGCGGTCTCGATGAGGCGGAAGGCGAACGGCAGGTGCAGCTCGTCGAGGTGCTCGCCGAAGTACCGCGCCCAGCGGTCCCAGTCCATCCCCTCGATCTCGCCGATCGCGACGCGGTCCCCGTCGTAGCCGTCGAGGACGGCGCGGATCCGGCGCAGCTCCTCGTGGAGGTCCGGGTGCATCCGGTCGTGGATGTGGAGCTGGCCGGCGAAGTCGGGGTGCTGGATGTCCCAGGGGTTGTCGCCCCGGTGCGGGTCCACCGGGTTGTCGCGGAGCCCGGGGTCCTTCATGAGCATGTGCGCCACGTCGATGCGGAAGCCGTCCGCGCCGCGGTCGAGCCAGAAGCGCAGCACGTCGAGCATGGCGTCCCGCACCTCCGGGTTGCGCCAGTTGAGGTCCGGCTGCTCCCTGAGGTGGGAGTGCAGGTAGAACTGGCCCGAGCCCTCGTCCCACTCCCACACCGAGCCGCCGGCCTCGCTGGTCCAGTTGTTCGGCACCTCGCGGCCCGGCGCGGCGTCGGCCCACACGTACCAGTCGCGCCTGGGGCTCGTGCGCGAGGAGCGCGACTCGATGAACCACGGGTGCCGGTCGCTGGTGTGGTTCGGGACGTAGTCGACGATCACGCGGATGCCGCGCGCGTGCGCCGCGGCGACCAGCCGGTCGAACGTCGCGAGGTCGCCGAAGACCGGCTCGACGTCGCAGTGGTCGGTGATATCGAAGCCCTGGTCCAGCAGCGGCGAGCGGAAGAACGGGCCCACCCACACGCCGCCGACGCCGAGCTCGGCGAGATGGTCGAGCGCGGCGATGAGCCCCTCGAGGTCCCCGATGCCGTCGCCGTTGCCGTCGCGCATGCTGGGCAGGTGGTTCTCGTAGAGGACCATGTCCTGCCACCAGTGGCGCGCCGCGCAGGTGGCGGCACCGGCCGGCGCTCCGGATCCGGGGGTGTCCGGAGCGTCGCTCACCCGGCCAGTGCCGCCGCCTCCGCGGCGTAGCGTTCGAGGGCGTCGCGGTCGAGCTCGATGCCCAGGCCCGGCCGCTGCGGGAGCGGGATGACGCCGTCGACCATCTCCAGCTCGTCGCTGGTGAGGTCCTTGCGCAGCCCGGACGCGCTGAGGTCGCTCGGGAGGAACTCGATGTAGTCGCAGTTCGGCGTCACCGCGGCGAGGTGGGCGGCCGCCGCGATCGAGATCCCGGTCTTCCACAGGTGCGGCACGATTCGCAGGCCGCGCTCGCCCGCCAGCTCGCAGACGCGCAGCGCCTCGGTGAGCCCGCCGACGCGGCCGATGTCCGGCTGCACGACCTGCACGCCGCCGCGGTCCATCAGGTCCAGCAGCTCGAAGCGGGTCGTGAGCCACTCGCCGGCGGCGATCGGGATGGGCGACCGCGCGGAGACCTTCGCGTACCCCTCCAGGTCGTCGGGCCAGAGCGGCGTCTCGACGAAGTACAGGTCGAAGTCCCTCCAGTCCGCGATCACGCGCAGCGCCGTGTCGGCGTCCGGGAAGGCGTACTGCACGTCGACGAGGACGGCGACGTCCGGGCCCACCGCGCCGCGCACGCCGGCGAGGACCTCCGTGCTGCGCTCCCACGGTTCGCGCAGGCCGTTGTGGGCGTACGGACCTTCCAGCGTCACCTCGGCCTTCACCGCGCGGAAGCCCGCCGCGACGGCCCTGCGGGCCCAGTCGATCATCGAGTCGCGGTAGTCCTCGAAGTTGTCGACCTCCGGCTGCAGCGAGGCGTACGGCGTGATCGACTCGCGGCAGGCCGTGCCCAGCAGCGCGTGGCAGGGCTTGCCGAGCGCCTTGCCGCGCAGGTCGTGGAGCGCCATGTCGAGCGCGCCGATGGCGTTGACGACCGCGCCGCGACGGCCGTTCATGGCCGAGCCGACGTAGAGCCGCTGCCACAGGCCCTCGACGTCGAGCGGGTCGGCGCCGATGAGCATCTCGCGCAGGCCGAGGCCCATGTTGTGCGTGCCCGGCGCCTCGATGCAGGCCCGCGCGATCCACGGGTTGACGTCGGTCTCCCCGATGCCCGTGATCCCCTCGTCGGTGTGGATCTCGACGACGATGTCGTCCTGCGCGGAGCTCGCGGCGGTCGTGTCGAACGCGGGCTGGACGAGGACGTGGCAGTCGACTGCGGTGATGCGCATGGGCTCGCTCTCGTTGGGTCAGCTCAGGGACAGGTCATGGGAGGTCAGCGGGACGGCGCCGTCGGGGCGCACCACCGCGAGGTGCTCGAGGCGCACGCCGAAGCCGCCGGCGTACGCGCCGGGCTCGAGGGCGACGACCATGCCCTCCCGCAGCACGGTCGTCCGGCCGGGCAGGATCCAGGGCGCCTCCTGGGGCGCCGTGCCGACGCCGTGGCCGATGTGGTGCGGGCAGCTCAGGCCGTGCTTCGCGAGGACCGCGCGCACCGCGGCGTCGAGGGCGCCGGCCGAGACTCCGGGCCGGGCGCGCTCGAGCGCGACCTCGAGCGCGCGGCGCACCGCGTCGTGGCGGCGGGCGAGCGCCGCCGGCGGCGCGCCGCAGGCGAACGTCGCGCACGAGTCGGCCCAGTAGCCGTCGCGGCAGGGCGCGAGGTCGAACAGGACGGGGTCGCCGGCGCGCAGCACCGTCCCGTCCGGCGGCTCGCCGACGAGCGCCGTGCGCGCGCCGGCCATCAGGTCGACGCCCGCCTCGACCGGCGCGCCCGCCACGGCCCGCATCGCGGCCGCCGCCGCCATCCACAGATCGTCCTCGGTGGCACCCGCGACGGCCGCCGCGCGCGCCGCCGCCTGGCCGGCGTCGACGAGCCGGGCGGCCCGGGCGATGAGGGCGAGCTCGCGGTCGTCCTTCACCATGCGCTCCGCGTCCAGCGCCTCGGCCGCGTCCAGGACGGGATGCCCCAGCGCGAGGCCCGGCGCGTCGACGGCCACCGGGTCGTGCGGGCGCAGCCCGGCCCGCCGGAGCGCGGTGGCGAGCGCGGCCGCGTCGCCGGCCGCGACGACGAGCCCGGCGCCGGCGGCCACCACGACGTGGCGCCCGGCGCCGTCGGGCAGGCCCAGCCAGCGCGCGGACGCGGGCCGCGTGAGCACGGCGGCGCCCGCCCCCGAGGCGGCGGCGATCGTCGTGACGGCGCGCAGGCGTTCGCTCAGCATGGGGTGCGGTTGGATCGGGGGAGGCGGGTGGGGGGTCATGCGGTCCTGTGGATCAGACGGAGATCGAGGCCTTCGCGAGGACGCCGCCGTCGCAGGCGATCTGCGCGCCGGTGACGTAGGACGCCTGGTCGGAGAGGAGCCACAGCGCGGCGCGCGCCGGCTCGGAGGGGTCGGCCAGGCGCCCCAACGGCACCTCGCGGCCGACCTGCGCGCGCATGGCGGGCACGTCGGCCTCGGCGACCGAGGCCCACATGAGCGGCGTCTCGGTCGCGCCGGGCAGCAGCGCGTTCACGCGGATCCCGTCGGCGCCGTAGTCGACGGCGAGCGTCCGCACGAACGCGGACACGCCGCCCTTGGAGGCGCTGTACGCGCCCGCCCCGCCGGGCACGCCGACGAAGCCCAGCGGCGAGGAGACGCAGACGACGGCGCCGCCGCCGGCCTCGCGCATGTGGCGCAGCGCCGCGCGGCAGGCGAGGAAGGTGCCGCGCAGGTTCACCGCGATGACCTCGTCGAAGTCGTCCGCGCGCAGCTCGTGCGCGGCGCCGCCGCGATCGATGCCGGCGCTGGTGACGAGCCCGCGCGGCGGGCCCAGGCGCTCGGCCGCGGCCGCGAAGGCCGCGTCGACGGCGCCCTCGTCGGCGACGTCCGCGCCCAGGCCGACGGCGGGCGTGCCGTGGGCGTTCGCGAGCTCCTGGGCGAGGGCGCCGACGGCCCGCCCGTCGCGGTCGAGCAGCGCCAGCGGGACGCCGTGGGCCGCCGCCAGGACGGCCACCGCACGCCCGATCCCGGAGGCCGCCCCGGTGATGACGAGCGGCGCCGCGATCGGTCCGAGGTCTACTGGTCTGATGACCTGCATGTCTGCTATGGTCGCCACGCCATGACCGAGATGTCAAGTCCTCCCGAGCTCTCCCTCTCCCCCGTGCCGCGGGCGAAGCTGGCCGAGCAGGTCGCCGAGCAGCTCCTCGCCGAGATCCGCGACAAACGGCTCGAACGGGGCACGCGCATGCCGTCCGAGCGCGAGCTGATGGTGCTCCTGGGCGTCGGGCGCTCCACGATCCGCGAGGCGATCAACGGCCTGGCGATGCTCGGCGTCCTGGAGATCCGCCACGGCCAGGGCGCGTTCGTCGCCGACCCGGCCGCGAACGGCACCGCGCCGAACGCGATCGCCATGGCCCTGTCGCGCGGGCTCACGACCGACCTCTTCGAGGCGCGCCGGCTCGTCGAGGTCGAGACGGCGCGGCTGGCCGCCGAGCGGCGCACCGAAAGCGACGTGCGCGACCTCGAGGGGATCATCGCCGAGCACGCGCGGTTGATCGCCGAGGGCCGCCCCGCCGTCGACCCATCGGTGCGCTTCCACGTCGCGGTCGCCGCGGCGGCGCACAACGAGGTGCTCTTCGGCTTCGTGACGTCGTTCGCCGAGCTGCTCGCCGAGCGCGGGCCCACGCTCGAGAAGGAGCCCGGCTACCGCGAGTGGGAGCTCGAGCAGCACACGAGCGTCCTCAGGCCGATCGTCGCCGGGGACCGGCGGGCCGCCGCCCGCGCGATGCGCGCGCACCTGGACGCGGTGGTCCCGTACCACGAGCACCTCGGGCTGCCGTGACGTGCGCGGGCTCGGCGCCATCGGCGAGGGCCTGCTCGAGCTCGGCTTCCCGGACACCGGTGACCCGGCCGCCCCGCCCGCCGTCGGCTTCGGCGGCGACGCGGCGAACGTGTGCGTCATGGCCGCGCGCCTCGGCGTGCCGGCGCGCCTGCTGGGCCGGGTCGGCGACGACGGACCGGGCCGGCGGCTCCTGGAGTTCTGGCGCGCCGCCGGGGTCGAGCTCGACCAGGTCGCGACCGATCCGGGCGCGCCGACCGGCCTGTACCTCAACGAGCCCGGTCCGGACGGGGGCCACCGGTTCGTCTATCACCGGCGCGGCTCGGCAGGAAGCCGCCTCGAGCCGGGCGACGTGCGCGACGGCTTCCTCGCCGGGCTGGGCGTGCTCGTCGTGACCGGGGTGACTCTCGCGGTGTCCGCCTCCAGTGCGTCGACGGCGCGGGCCGCGGTGCGGCGCGCCCGCGCCGCCGGCGTCGACGTGGCGTGCGTCGTGAACCACCGGCCGGCGCTCGGCGGCGACCCGCGGGCGCTCGCCGCGCTCGCCGCCGCCGCGGACGTCGTCGTCGCCTCGCGCGAGGACATGGAGTCCCTGTTCGGCGCCGGCGACGAGGAGTCGGTGCGCGCCCGCCTGCCGCGCGTGCGCGAGCTCGTGCTCACCGACGGCGGGGCGCCGGCGACCGTCCGGTCGTCCGCGGGGTCTGGCGCCGTGCACGTCCCGCGGGCCGAGGTCGTGAACGCCGCGGGTGCGGGCGATGCGCTCGCCGGCGCCTACCTGGCCTCGCGACTGACCGGGCGGCGCCCGCTCGAGGCGCTCGCCTGGGGTGTCGCGGCCTCGGCGCTGAGCGTCCGCGCCGCGGGCTGCGCGGCGTCGTACCCGTCCGCCGCGAGCGTGGGAGCGCTGGTCGCCGACCTCACCGCGACGGATGTGACGGGGTGAACCGGCGGGGCGTGCCGTCGCCCGGCGACGTTCTGCGCCTCCTCGGCGCCCAGCGCGTCGTCCCGGTCCTGCGCAACGCGGACGCCGCGGACGCGGTCGCCACGGCGCGCGCGTGCGCCCGCGGCGGCGCGCGGGTCGTCGAGCTCACGTGCTCGACACCGGACGTGGAGCGGGCCATCGCCGAGCTCGCCGGCGACGAGGGCATGGTGGTGGGCCTCGGGACGATCGCGGACGCGGTGCGGGTCGCGGGCGCGGTCGCCGCCGGCGCGCGCTTCGTCGTCTCGTACACGGCGCCCCCGGGTTTTGTCGCGGCGGCGCGGGAGGCGGGCGTCCTCGCGATCCCCGGCGCGTTCACCCCCACCGAGGTCGCGGCCTGCGCGCGTGACGGGGCGCGGGCGGTGAAGCTCTTCCCGGCCCGCGCGCTGGGTCCGGCGGTCGTGCGCGACCTGCGCACGGTGCTGCCCGGCGTGCCGCTGCTGGTGACCGGCGGCATCGGCGCCCGCGCGCAGGACGTCGCGCCGTGGCTCGAGGCCGGCGCGCTCGCGGTCGGGCTCGGCGGGGCGCTCGGGACCGCGGCGGCCGACGGCGCCGGCGAGGTCGAGCGCCGGCTGCGGGCGGCGCTCGGGCATCCGGCATGACCGTCCGCCTCGACGACCGCTGGAGCTACGACGGCCTGCCCGTCGTGCGGATGGAGAACGAGGCGCTCGCCCTCGACGTGCTCCCGGGCATGGGCGGCAAGATCCTGCACCTCATCGACAAGGCGGCGGACCGCGGCGTGCTGTGGCGCAACCCGCGCGTGCCGGTGCGGCCGGGGCCCATCGGCAGCGACGTCGACGACTGGTTCGCGGGCGGCTGGGACGACGCGTTCCCCACCGGCGACGCGTGCGTGAACGAGCACGGCGAGCGCCTGCCCTACATGGGGGAGATCTGGAACCTCGGCCTGCGCGCGCACGTCGCGTCGGCGGGCCCGCGCAGGGCCGTGCTCGTGCTCGACGGGCACACGCCCATCACCCCGGCGCGCTGGACGCGCACGATCACGATCCGCGCCGGCGAGCCGCTCGTGCGCCTGCACACGCGGATCGAGAACGTCGGGCACCGCCCGTTCGCGTGCTCGTGGGGCAGCCACCCGGCGCTCGCCGTGCACGCGGGCATGCGGCTCGACGTCCCGGCGCGCGAGGGCGTCGTGACCGACGCGGGCACGGGCGGGCCGCTGGGGGAGGCGGGCGAGCGCTACGCCCATCCGCTCCTGCGCGCCGGGACCGCGGACGAGCGGGACGTGCGGATCGTCCCCCCGCCGTCGCTCGCCCGCCATGCGCTCCACGCGCTCACCGGGCTCGAGGCCGGGTGGGCGGCCGCCACGGACCCGGTCGCCCGGCGCGGCTTCGGCGTCGTGTTCGACACGGCGGTGCACCGCTGCGTGTGGCAGTGGATGGCCTACGGCGGCTTCCGCGGCTGGTACCACGCGATCCTCGAGCCGTGGACCGCGCCGCAGCCGTCGCTGGCCGACGCGGTCGCCGCGGGGGACGCCCGCATCCTCTCGCCGGGCGACGTGCTTGAGGGGCGGGTGACCGGCGTGGTCTACGGGGGCGTGACCGCGGTGGGCCGCCTCGACGGCGACGGGGGCGTCACGCCGCCGCGGCCCGGCCGCTGAACCGCCCGGGTCAGGCCCGGCGCAGCACCAGCATCCGGTCGGCGCCGCGCTGCCACTCGTACGGCACCCCGCGCACCTCGGCGCGCACCCCGTCCGCGGCGAGCGTGGCGAGCAGATCATCGAAGTACGGCACCCGCTGCAGGGTGGTGTCGAGCAGCGGGAACACCCGCACCTCCTCGGAGGCCACGCGCAGCAGCTCCCGCAGGCACGCCAGGTGGTCGTCGCGGTCCAGGTGGTCGGGGTACGTGAACATGAGGTGCGCCGACAGCGCGAGCCGCACGTGGCCGTCCGGGAACGGCAGGTCCGGCAGCCTGGCGGGCACGTGGAACGGCCCGGGGCCGGCGAACCCCGCGGCGAAGCGCTCCAGGCCCGCCAGGCGCCGGGCCAGGTGGTCGTCGGTGTCGTCGAAGAAGCCCAGCACGTACAGGTGCGGGTTCTCGATGACGTACCGGTTGCCCGTGTGGGTGTCGCGGCGGGCGACCGGGAGGAACTCCTCCGGGGGCGTGGCGTACACGGGGTCCACGCCGATCACGGTGCCGCCCATCGCGCGCACCACCTCGCCGAAGTCCCCGGCGCCGCCCGGGCAGTCCAGGATGGGCCCGGCGAGGAGATCGGCCTCGGTGAGGCCGAACATGGCGACGTACTCGTCGAACGGGCGGGCGGTGGTGATGATGTCGCCCAGGCCTCGCGGGGTGCGGCCATCGGTGGTTGACACGGCAAGGAGGGTAGCGGGCGTCGCGCGGCCGCGCCGCGGTGCATGATGACCCGATGCCCCCTCTCGCGATCCGCCTGCACGGCGTCAGGAAGACCTACGGCGCCCTGGTCGCGGTGGACGGCCTGGACCTCGTGGTGCCGGAGGGCACCTGCGTGGGGCTCCTGGGCCCCAACGGCGCCGGCAAGAGCACCACGATGCGGATGCTCACCGCGCAGGCCATCCCCGACGCCGGGGAGATCGAGGTGCTGGGCCACCGCCTGCCCGGGCAGTCCAAGTCGGCCCGGGCGCTGATGGGCGTGGTGCCGCAGCTCGACAAGCTCGACACCACGCTCACGGTGGAGCAGAACCTCGTGGTGTTCACGCACCTGTACCGCATCCGCAGGACCGAGCGGCGGGCCGCGGTCGAACGGGCCCTGGGCATCGCGAACCTCGCGGACCGCCGCGACACGCGCGTCGACAAGCTCTCGGGCGGGATGCGCCGCCGGCTGCTCATCGCCCGCGCGCTGGTGCACCGCCCGCGGCTGGTGCTGATGGACGAGCCCACGGTGGGCCTCGACCCGCAGGTGCGGCAGGAGATCTGGGCCCTCATCGACGCCCTGCGCAGCGAGGGCGTGTCGATCCTCATGAGCACGCACTACATCGAGGAGGCCGAGCGCCTCGCCGACACCGTCACCGTGATGTCCCACGGTCGCGCCGTCGCCGCGGGCGTGCCGGACGTCCTGATCGCCGAGCATTGCGGCGCCGAGGCCGTGGAGGTCTACGGCCCGCCCGCCCGGCTGGCCGAGGTGGAGGCCGGCGCCCAGGCCATCGGCCTGCGCACGCGGCGCACCGGGACCTCGGTCGCCCTGCTGCGCCTGCAGGACGCCACCGGCCCGGTGCCGCCGGGGGAGCGCCGGCCCGCGAACCTGGAGGACGTCTTCGTGCTGCTCACAGGGGAGGAGATCACATGACCACCGCGCCGCCGCCCGGACCCCGGCTGCACCGTCTCGAGCGCTCCGCGGTGATGGGGGTGCTGGTGCGCGAGGTCATCAACTTCAGCTCGTACTGGCGGTCCGTGACGGTGTCGTCCACGGTGGAGCCCACCATCTACCTGCTGGCCTTCGGGTTCGGCTTCGGGTCGCTGGTCGCCAAGGTGCAGGGGCTGGACTACGTGGAGTTCGTGGGCACCGGCACCGTCGCCACCGCCGTGATGTTCGCCTCGGTGTTCACGACGATGTTCGGGACGTTCGTGAAACGCGAGTACCAGCGCACCTACGACGCGATCCTCGCCGCGCCCGTGGACACCGAGGAACTGGTGACCGGGGAGGTGCTGTGGGTCGCCGCCCGGGCGGGCGTGTACGGCACGGCCCCGCTCGTGGTGGCCATGTTGTTCGGCCTGGACCCGTCCTGGGGGATGCTCGCCGTCCCGCCCATCGGGTTCATCACCGGCTTCGGATGGGCGTCGTTCGGGGTGCTCATCGCCGCCATCCTGAAGTCCATCGACCACTTCAGCTACGTCACCAGCATCGTCATCACCCCCGTGTTCCTGGTGGCCGGCACGTACTTCCCCCTGGACGGCCTGCCGGAGTGGGCGCAGGTGGCGGGGCACTTCAACCCGCTGTACCACTGCGTGCAGCTGGTGCGGCACGCGGCCTTCGGGTGGCACGGCTGGACGGACGCCGGGCATGTGGGCGCCCTGCTCGTGTTCGGCGCGGTGATGTGGCGCCTGGCGATCTGGCGGTCCCGCGAGCGGCTCATCGACTGATGGGGGAACGGGTCCCGGGGGACGGGCCGCGTCCGCGGGGAACAATGGGTGCGATGCCACGCATCGAGGACTACGCGCTCATCGGGGACCTCCAGACCGCCGCCCTGGTGTCCCGCGAGGGTGCCGTGGAGTGGTGCTGCCTGCCGCGGTTCGACTCCGGCGCGTGCTTCGCGGCCCTGCTCGGGGACGCCCGGAACGGCCACTGGAGCCTCGCGCCGGCCGGCGGGGTGCAGCGCCGCACCCGCCGGTACCGCTCCGGGACCCTCATCCTCGAGACGGTGGTGGAGTGCGACACGGGCGTGGTGCGCATCATCGACTTCATGCCGCCGCGCGACGCGGCCCCCGACATCGTGCGGATCGCGGAGGGACTGGACGGCGAGGTGCCGATGCGGTCCGAGCTCGTCATCCGGTTCGACTACGGCCGCATCGTGCCGTGGGTGCGCCGCGTGGAGAACGCGCGCCTGGCGGTCGCCGGCCCGGACGCCCTGTGCCTCCGGACGCCGGCGGCGACCCACGGGGAGAACCGCTCCACCGTGAGCGAGTTCACGATCCGGCCCGGCGAGCGCATGCCGTTCACCCTCACCTGGTTCCCGTCGCACCTGCCGGTGCCGGCGGTGCGGGACCCGGAGCGGGAGCTCGACGAGACCGAGGGGTTCTGGCGGGACTGGACCTCGCGGTCGCGTCACGTCGGTGACCACCACGAGGAGATCCACGACTCCCTGCTCATCCTCAAGGCCCTCACGCACCTGCCCACCGGCGGGATCGTGGCGGCGCCCACCACCTCCCTCCCGGAGGCGATCGGCGGGTCGCGCAACTGGGACTACCGGTTCTGCTGGCTGCGCGACGCGGCGCTCACGCTGTCGGCGATGCTGCGCGCCGGCTACCGGGACGAGGTGCGGGCCTGGCGGGACTGGCTGCTGCGGGCCGCCGCCGGGGATCCCGCGGACCTGCAGATCATGTACGGCGTGGGCGGCGAGCGCCGCCTCGACGAACGGGAGCTGGAGTGGCTGCCGGGCTTCGCGGGCTCCGCCCCCGTGCGGGTGGGCAACGCCGCCCACGGGCAGCTGCAGCTGGACGTGTACGGCGAGCTCATGGACGCCATGTACCTGGCCCTGAAGGCCGGGGTGGACGGTGACGCGCGCTCCTGGGAGCTCCTGCGGACGCTGCTGGAGTGGCTGGAGGACGCCTGGCGCCGCCCGGACTCCGGCATGTGGGAGGTGCGCGGCCCGGAGCGGCACTTCACCAGCTCCAAGGCCATGGCGTGGCTGGCGTTCGACCGCGGCGTGCGGATGGTGGAGGAGTTCGGGTTCGACGGCCCCGTGGACCGCTGGCGGGCGCACCGCGACACGATCCGGGCGGAGGTGCTGGAGCGCGGGTGGGACGCCTCCCGCGGCGCGTTCGTGCAGGCGTACGGCGCCTCGGACCTCGACGCCGGGGTGCTGCTGCTGCCGCTCATCGGGCTGATTCCCGCCGACGACCCGCGCATGGTCTCCACCGTCGAGGCGATCCGCCGGGAGCTCACCGTGGACGGGCTGGTGCAGCGGTACGTGCCGCGGCCCGACGGTGCCGTGGACGGCATCGCCGAGCCGGAGGGCGTGTTCCTGCCGTGCTCGTTCTGGCTGGTGTCGGTGCTCGCGATGCAGGGGCGGCACCGGGAGGCCCGGGAGCTGTTCGAGCGGCTCCTCGACCTGCGCAACGACGTGGGGCTGCTGTCGGAGGAGTACGACCCGGTGGCCGGCCGCCAGCTCGGCAACATGCCGCAGGCCTTCACGCACCTGGCCCTGGTGGACGCGGCGCTCGCCCTGGCGGGCACCCGCCCGCTCATGAAGCCCGACGAGGGCTGAGCGGGCCGCCGGCGGGGTTCCGGGGGTTTCGGTGCCGGCCCCGGCGGGTACGGGCCATCCGCGAGCCCACGCGATGAGCGGAGCCCAAGGGTGGAGCCCACGCCGACGGGAGTGCAGGTGCGGCCCGTGCTGGTCGTCGTCGACGACGATCCCGCAGCCCTGGATCGTACGGAGGGCGAGCTGGCGCGCCGGTTCGGCGCCGACTACGGGGTCCGCGCGAAGCGGGACCCCGGCGCGGCGCTCACGTTCCTGCGCCGGGCGGCCGCCGAGGGGGTGCGTGTGCCACTGGTCCTCGCGGACCAGTGGATGGGCGAGACCACCGGCGCGGAGTTCCTGCGGGAGGCCCGCGCGCTCATCCCCACGTGCCGCAGGGCGCTGCTGGTGGATTGGCGCGCCTGGGCGGACCCTCCCACCGCGGACGCCATCCACCGGTCCATGGCCCTCGGCGACGTCCACTACTACGTCCTCAAGCCCTGGCAGTCGCCCGACGAGCTGTTCAACCGCACCGTGTCGGAGTTCCTGCAGGACTGGACACGCACGGAGGGGGTCGGCGAGCGCGAGGTCGTGCTGGTCGCCGATCACTGGACGCGACGGGCCCACGAGCTGCGCAGCCTGCTCACCCGCAACGGAGTGCCCCATGCGGCGTTCGGCAGGGACGATCCACGCGCCCGCCCCCTGCTGCGCGACGCGGGCCTGGACGGTGAGGCCGGCCCGGTCGTGCTCGCGCAGGGGCACCCGCCCCTGGTGGACCCCACGAACGCCGAGCTGGTGCGCGCCTACGGCGTGGACACCGAGGTGGAGGACGGCACGGCCTTCGACGTGGTCGTCGTGGGCGCCGGCCCGTCCGGCCTGGCAGCCGCGATCAACGCCGCGTCCGAGGGGCTGGCGACCCTCGTGGTGGAGGGGGAGGCGATCGGCGGGCAGAGCGCGTCCAGCAGCCTCATCCGCAACTTCCCGGGGTTTGCGCGGGGCCTGTCGGGCGCGGAGCTCGCGCAGCGGTGCTACCAGCAGGCGTGGGTCCTGGGCGCGCGGTTCGTGCTCACCCAGCGCGTCGACGCGCTCGCACCCGACGAGGGTCACCGGATCCGCGTGACCCTGAGCTCCGGGACGGCGGTGACGGCCCGGGCCGTGGTGCTCGCCATCGGCGTCACGTGGCGGCGCCTCGGGGTGGAGGCCATCGAGCGGTTCACCGGGGCCGGGGTCTTCTACGGGGCGTCGGCGTCGGAGGCGGTGGCGCTGCGCGGCATGCGGGTCGTGGTGATCGGCGGGGGCAACTCCGCGGGGCAGGCCGCCATGCACCTGCAGCGGTACGCCGAGCACGTGACCATCGCCGTGCGCGGCGCGGCCCTCACCGAGGGCATGTCCCAGTACCTCGTCGACGAGATCATGGCCGCCCCGAACGTGACCTGCCGGTTCCGCGTGGAGGCCGTCGACGCCGCCGGCGACGCACGCCTGGCGGGCATCGTCCTGCGCGACCGCGACACCGGCGAGGCGGAGCTCGTGCCGGCGGACGCGCTGTTCGTCCTCATCGGCGCCGAGGCGCGCTCCGGCTGGCTGCCCCCGGTCATCGAGACCGACCGCCGCGGGTTCATCCGCACCGGGCGCGACATCCAGGGCGACCCGGACCGCGCGATGGCGGCGCAGCCCTTCGAGACCGCCATGCGGGGGGTGTTCGCGGTCGGGGACGCGCGGGCGGCGTCGGTGAAGCGGGTGGCGTCCGCCGTGGGGGAGGGCGCCGTGGCGGTGCAGCAGATCCACACGCTGTTCGCGGAGCAGATGGCCCTCGCCGACCGGGGCTGATGCCGATGGCCGCCGGATCCCGCGTGGCGCCCCTCGCGGTTCCGGCGGCCGTCGCGGCGGCGGTCGCGCTGGCCCTGCCGCTGGCGGGCCTCGGCCTGCTGCTCGCGGTCCCGGGGTTCGACGTCGCGTGGGAGCACGACCCCGCGCACTTCTGGCTCGTGCTCGCCGCCGCCGCGCTCAGCGCCGTCCTGGCCCACTCCCTGGGCAACGCCGCGTGCCGCCGCGGCGACCCACGGGTGTTCCTGGTGTCGCTGGGCTTCCTGTCCGCCTCCGCGTTCCTGGGACTGCACGCGCTCGCGACGCCGGGCGTGCTGCTGAGCTCCGGCAACGCGGGCTTCGCGACCGCCACCCCGGTGGGCCTCGTGATCGCCGCGGTGGCGGCGGCGGCGTCCGGCGGGGACCTCACCGGGCGGCGCGGAGCCAGGGTCATCGCCCGCGCCGGCGTGCTGCGCGGGGCGGTCCTCGCGGCCTCCGTCGCGTGGGCGGCGCTGTCGCTCACCCGCACCTGGCCGCTGGACGGCGGGCCCGTCGGGCAGGGCGAGGGACCCCTGGTGGTCCTCGCGATCCCCGCGGTGCTGCTGTTCGCCTGGGCCGTCGCCCGGTACGTGCGGGTCGCGACGCGCCTCCGCTCGGGCCTGGTGCTCGCCCTCATGTCGGCGTTCGTGCTGCTGGCGGAGGCATCGGTGGCCGTGGCGGTGGGCCGGTCCTGGCACGCGACCTGGTGGGAGTGGCACCTGCTCATGCTCGCCGCGTTCGCGCTGGTCGCGCGCAGTGCCCACCGCGAGTGGCACGAGGAGCGGTTCGCGGGGCTCTACGTCGCGGAGGGCTCCCGCGAGTCACGGGAGGTCACGGTGCTGTTCGCCGACCTCGCCGGGTTCACCGCGTTCAGCGAGCAGCACGACCCGCGGGAGGTCTCGGAGATGCTGAACGCGTACTTCGCGGTCGCCATCCCGTCGGTGATGGACCGGTACGGCGGTGAGGTGGACCGCATCATCGGGGACGAGCTGTTCGTGGTCTTCAACCGGCGCGGCGACCGGCCCGAGCACGCCCGCGACGGCGCGCTGGCCGCCCTCGCGCTGCAGCGGGAGACCGGCCGGGTCGCGGACGGGCACCCCGGGTGGCCCCGTTTCCGGGTGGGCGTGAACACCGGCGAGGTGCTGCTCACCGTGCTCGGCACCCGCGGCGGGCGCACGCACACCGCCGTGGGGGACGCCATCAACGTCGCCGCCCGGCTGCAGGCGCAGGCGCCGGTGGGCGGGGTCGCGGTGGGCGGCGGGACGGCCGCCCGCCTGCCGGCGGACTGGACGCGTCCGCTCGGCGAGCTGTCGCTGAAGGGGCGCAGGGAGCGGTTCCCCGCGTACCTGCTGCGCCCCGAGGTCATCGACCCGGAGGCAGCTCCATGAACCGCCGGGCCACCGCGCCGTAGTCCAGGGCGCCGTCCACGTCCGCGAACAGCGCTCCCGCGACGTCCGCCAGCGGCTGCTCCCGTCCGGCGAGGTCCCGGGCGTGCCCCAGGTCCTTCCGCAGGTCGCGCACCCGGAACCCGGGCCGGTGGTCGCCGGCCAGCACGCGGGGGAACAGGAACTCCAGCTGCCAGCTCGCGCCCGAGGATGCCAGCACCACCCGCCGCAGCACCTCGGGGTCCACCCCGGCGCGCTGGCCCATCCCGAACGCCTCGGCCGTGGCGGCGCTGATGACCGCCACCAGCTGGTTGTTCACGAGCTTGGCCACCAGGCCCGCACCGACGGGCCCGCAGTGCGTGCGCCTGGCGGGGTCGCCCATGGCGTCCAGGGCGGGGGCGGCCGCCGCGTGGGCATCCGCGTCGCCGCCGCACATGATCGCCAGGGTCCCGGCCTCCGCGCCGGGCGGGCCGCCGCTCACCGGGCAGTCCAGGTACGCGACGCCCCTGGCCGCACACTCCCCGGCGAGCTCGCGGGCGACGGCGGGGGCGATGGTGCTGAGCTCCACGATCACCGGCGGCGGGGAGGGCGCCTCCAGGGCCGCGCGCACGACCCGGCGCACATCGTCGCTGTCGGTCACGCAGCTGCACATCAGGTCCCGGCCGTCCACGGCATCCGCGATCGACGGCGCCGGCACGGCGGGCAGGTCCTCCGCCTTCGCGGGCGTGCGGGCGTACACGGACACCTCGTGGCCCGCGGCGGCGAGGTTGCGGATCATCCCGGCGCCCATGAGGCCCGGGCCGACGAAACCGATGCGCATGTGGTCCTCCGGCTGGGTGGAGGCCGGAAGCCTCTCAGAGGGACGAGGAGTCCTCGTGCGCGGGGGGAACTGGTGAAGGGCCGCCGGGGCGGGTGACGCACGTCCGGTGACGCCATCCGCTCCGATCAGGAGCCTGCTGCGCTGTGCCCTGAGCGCTGCGGCTCCGATTGCCGCGCGGGTGGGGAACGGCCCTTCTGCCTATGAGTTTTACACAAGTTCATTCCATCATGCCGCCCCCTATGTGCGGGGAAGACCATCCGGGCACCCCGTCCGAATGGACGGGTCCGGGGTTGCGGACGCCCGCCCACCCCGATACAGACCACGAGGTGAGCGCGCAGCCCGACCCGAATCCCGCGCCGGACCCGGCCCGGCCGCACGGCGGATCCGCCGTTCCGCGGGCGCAGGCGGCCGCCGAGCGCGTCCGGCGCGGCACCGTCACGCTCGCGAACCTGGTGGTGGGCGTCGTCGTGCGCGGGCAGCGCGACAGCGTGACCGGCCTCGCCAGCCAGTTCGCCTACAACGCCTTCATCGCGACGGTCCCGCTGCTCATCGTGGTGCTGTCGGCGGTGAGCCTGGTGCTTGGCGACGACGCGCCGAACCGGATCATCAGCACCTACCGGGAGCAGATCCCGGAGGCGTACACGAAGGCGCTCAATGACGTCATCGAGAACGCCGTCACCAGCCCCAACCGCGCGGTGCTGTTCCTGCTCATCGGTTCCGCCGGCGCCCTCTACCTGGTGGGGAACGCCATCGGCGCCCTCCTGGTGGGCCTGGACCGCTCGCGGGGCGTGCCCCACCGGTCCTGGTTCCACACCAAGGTCGTCGGCATCAAGTTCGCGGGCATCTGGAGCGTCCTGATGGTCGCCGTGAACGGCCTGCTCATCGTGGGTCAGGACCTCATCGACTGGGCCGACGAGCACTGGGGGCTGCAGAACGATGCGGTGCGCACCCTGCTCAACATCCTGTTCCCGGCGGCGACCCTGCTGCTGCTGGCCATGGTGTGGGTGCTGTTCCGGTACGGGCCGAACGCCTCCCGCCGCCGCCTGCTCACCTACCTGCCGGGCATCCTCGTCGCGGCGATCGGGGTCCTCGGCTTCACCCAGCTGTTCGCCGTGTACGTGAACAACTTCACGACGTTCAACATCTACGGGACACTGATCGGCGTGGTCGTCTACCTCACGCTGCTGTGGGGCATCGGCGTCGCCCTGCTGGGCGGGGCCGAGGTGAACGAGGAGATCATCGCGATGCGCCGCGGGCGGCCCACGGTCACGCCCCGCGGGGCGTCGGTCGACCAGGACTGACCCCGCACGGGTAACGTCCGACCCGCCCGGACGGTCGGCATGACACGGTGGCACCCGCGCGGTGCCGCCCGCCGTACCCCCGCCGTCCCGACAAAGGATCAGACGATGCGCCGTTTCGCCCTCGCCGCCCTCGCCGTCCTCGCCGTCACCGCCATCCCCGCCTCCGCCGCCCCCGCGCCCGCCCGGGTGGCGTGCCTCACCGCCAACGGCGACGTGGGCCGCGCCAAGCCCGCGAACTGCGTGATCCTGGGCCTCGGGTTCGGCGACGCCGGGTACTTCGCGGTCCGCAACATGAAGTGGTCCGGCTGGGGCACCTCCCGCGCGAGCGCCAACGGCGTCATCCGCACCACCTCGTTCGAGGGCGAGCCGGTGCGGGCCCGCGCCCGCGTGGTGCTGAGCGATCCCCGGCGCGGATGCAACGGGCGCCGGTGGTACACCACGGTGCGGGTGTCGGTGGACGGCGGGCGTCCCCTGACCATGAGCCTGCCCAACTGCTCGGGACGGCGCGACTAGCCCCCCGGGCTACGACTGGCAGGCGGGGCACCAGTAGGTGGTGCGGTTCGCGTCGCCCTGGCCGCGTGACAGGATCGGCGTGCCGCACCGCCGGCATGGCAGCCCGCGGCGGCCGTACACCCACTTCTCGCCGCTGGGCCGCGGCCCAGGGGGCCGGCCCGGCCGGTCGTGGGTGCTGATGCGCCCCCCGTCGCGCACGCCGCGTTCCAGCAGCTCGGCGGCGATGGCGCCCACGCGGGCGGCCTCGTCGTCGCTCAGCGACCCCACGGCCCGCCACGGGTCCACCCCGGCCAGGAACAGGCTCTCGCTCTTGTAGACGTTGCCGATGCCGGACACCACCCGCTGGTCCATCACCGCGTCGCCCACCTGGCGTCCCGGGTCGCATCGGCGCAGCGCGGCCGCGGTGTCCGCCGCCGGGTCGGTCGAGGCGGCCAGCAGGTCCCTCCCCAGCCGCCGCACCGATGCCGGCAGCGGCTCGCCCGGCTCCAGCAGCCGTACGTTCGGACAGCGATAGAGCGCCGCGGTCCAGCCGGGCACCTGGAGGCCCAGGAACAGGCCGCCGGGACGCACCGGCCGGCCGTCGGGCACCAGCCGCCACACGCCGCTCATCATCAGGTGCGAGTGCAGCACCCGGCCGCTTTCGAACCGCAGCAGGTGGTGCTTGCCGCGGGCCTCGGCGGACTCCACGGTGTCACCCTCCAGGCGCTCCGGGATGCGCCGGGCGGCGATCATGGGCTCGTCGCTCCACGCGCGCAGCAGGGGCCGGCCGGCGAGCACTCGGTTCCAGTCACGGGCGTTGCGGTGGCTCACCTGCCCCTCAGGCACGCAGCAGCATCCCCTTCAGGTCCACCCGGAAGCCGGCGGAGGCCAGGAGCTCCGCCCACGGCGTGCCGGTGACCGGCTCACCGTCGACGCGCTCCACCAGCAGCCGCCGGGACCGGTCGGCCCGCACCCAGGCGGCGAGGGCCTCCAGCGCGGGCCCGGTCCACTCCGGATCCGGGTCCCGGAACGTGGTGAGCGACCGGCCGCCGCGCTCCACGTACACCGCCGGGGACCCGTCCAGCAGCACCACCTGGGCGCCGTGCACGCGGGACGGGCTGCGCCGCGCCTGCCGCTGCGGCCATGGGAGGGCCGCGCCGTACGGCTGGGCCGGGTCGGCGGCGCCGATCACCAGGGCGTCCACCGGCTCGCCCG
Source organism: Thermoleophilia bacterium (assembly GCA_020848615.1). GTDB lineage: Bacteria > Actinomycetota > Thermoleophilia > Miltoncostaeales > Miltoncostaeaceae. The sequence continues at coordinate 1,621 of JADLHW010000020.1, read as the reverse complement.
GGCGCCGGTCGCGCAGGTCCCGCAGGCGCTCCACCGCGCCCGGCAGGGCGAACTGCGCGCCGCCGAGGCCCTCCACGAAGTACCCGCGGCGGCACATCCCCACGGTCTCCAGGTCGCCCAGGGCCTGGTACACGCCCGAGAAGCCGCCGGGGACGCCCTCCGCCAGCACCGCGCCGCGGGTCACCACGCCGTGCCGCTCCAGCAGCAGCTCCGCGTGGGCGCGGCGCCGGTCGGCGGGGGGCGCGGCGCCGCGGGTGAACAGGCGCTCCGCCAGCGACCAGCGCCCCGCGACGGCGGCCATGCCGCCGCGAGCCGGGCCCCGGCGCATCGACAGCCGTGACGTCCCCGGCCGCGGCGGCCGGGCCTGGGCGGCCGGCCGCCGGCGCGGCGCCCGCAGCGGCGCCCACAGGTCGTTGGTGGCCCTCCCCGCCCACACCAGCGCCCACAGGGCGGCGAACAGCTCCTCCCGGGGTGCCTCGACCGACTCCAGCAGGTCGTCCCAGAACAGCGCGCCGCCGTCCAATGCAGCGGCCACGGCGTCCACCACGGGATCGTCCTGCGGCAGGTCCGCCGCGCCCGCGGGTGCGCCCAGCAGCGGCGCGTCGTCGCGCAGGTACAGCGCGACGCGGCCCTGGCCGGCGCCCACCCACACCACCTCGCCGGCCGCGGCGAGCTGGTCAAGCCACGACGGGCTGTAGGCGCCCAGCCGGCGGGGCAGCGTCTCTCCCTCCCACTGGGCGGCGGGCAGCGCCACGCCCTGCAGGCGACCGATGACATCGCGCAGGGCGTCCGCCCCCGGGACGGCGGGGGGCCGGTCGATGCCGTGCCACGCGGGCAGGAACCGCCCCAGGGCGGCGGGGTCGGCGGGCTCCACCTCCCTGCGCAGCACCGCGAGGCTCGCGCGCCGCAGGCGGCGCAGCACCTCGGTGTCGCACCACTCGCGGCCGCTGCCGCCGGGGCGCATCTCGCCGCGCACCACGGTGCCCGCCGCCTCCAGCCCCGCCAGGGCAGCCTCGGCGGCGCCCCGGGCGATCCCGAAGCGCTCCGCCGGGTCCCCGGCGGGGAACGGCCCGTGCGTGCGGGCGTACCGGGCCACCAGCCCGGTGAGGGCGTCGTCGACCGACTCCAGGAACGCCCCCGGCAGGCCGGAGGGCGGCATCACGCCCAGGCCGTCCCGGTACCGGCCGGCGTCCTCGGCGGCGATCCAGCGCTCCTCGCCCGCCAGCCGGATGCGGGCGCCGCGGCGCTCGGCGGCCAGCGTCTCCAGCCACGCGGCGGCCTCCCGCGGGGCGGTGATGCGGGCGGCCACCTCCGCCTCGGCGAGGTCGCCCACGCGGCGCAGCAGGTCGTGCAGGCCGTCGGCGTCACGGGCGCGGGACCGCTCCGAGCGGCCCTGCAGGTCATCCTCGACCGACTCCAGGGCGCCCGGGTCGATGAGCTCCCGCATCTCGTCGCGGCCCAGCAGCTCCCGCAGCAGGTCGCGGTCGAGGGCCAGGGCCTGCGCCCGGCGCTCCGCCACCGGCGCGTCGCCCTCGTACATGTAGGTCTGCACGTACTCGAACAGCAGGCTCGAGGCGAACGGGGAGGGGGACTGGGTCTCCACCTCCACGACCCCCACCTC
>JADLHW010000019.1 GCA_020848615.1 Thermoleophilia bacterium | reverse complement strand
TCATCCCGCCCGCCGCGTCGCCGGTCACGGTGCCCAGCTGCGTGGCGTACCCGTCGGCGAACACCATGTCCGTGTCGAGCGACACCCCGCCGAGGTTCGCCAGGCTCTGCGCGTAGCCGTCCGCCGCATAGGCGGCCTCGCAGGCGTCCTCCGGGAACGCCAGCTGCGAGGTGACCAGCTTCGACCCGGCGGACGTCGCGTCCGCCAGACTCGGATAGACCTCGAAGTGCACGTGCGGCCATCGGCCCGGGTAGCACCCCGGGAAGATCGAGGTGAACGTGACCGCCCCGTCCGCGCCGGTCTCCTGCACGCCGCGGAGCCAGTTCTGGTCGGTGACGCCGTCCGAGTACAGGGAGTACCGGCCCTCCCGGTCACAGTGCCACGCGTAGACGGCGGCACCCGCGAGGGGCACGCCCCCCTCCGAGATGTCGAGCAGCCGGAACGTCATCGTGAGCGGCACGCCCTCCGCCGACCCGGTCGATCCGGCGAAGCTCGCGGTGAGGTCCGACCGGACGATGCCGCTCTCGGTGAGCACGTTCGGGCCGTTCGAGCCGTCGCCGGGGTAGGGGCCGGCGGTCTCCTCCGGGATCGTGGACGCCGGCACGGCGGCCGTTCCCCCCGATGTCGTCGTCGTCGTGGTGCCGGCCGCCGCGGTCGTGCCGGCGGCGGTGGTTCCGCCGGACGAGGAGGAACCGCAGCCCGCGAGGGCGGTGAGGCCGCCCACGGCCAGCAGCTGCAGCGCCCGGCGGCGGCTCACCAGGGTGGAGACGTCGAACGCCAGCCCCCGGTCGTGGTCGTGAACCTCGTGCTCCTGGGACATCCCCCGCTCCCCGGTCGTGGTGTGGGCGGCGCCAGCATGCCCGCCCCGGCTGAGGTTTTCCTGTGAGCGCCACCTCCCGGATGGGGAGGCCCACCCGGGTCAGCCGCCGCGCACCTGGGCGATGGTGGGGCACCTGCGCCCGTGGTCGGCCATGTACCACGTCAGGATCATGTGGCGTCGCGGGTCGGTGTTGAAGCTGGTGGAGATCGCGCGGCCCCCCACCCGGCCGCACCACCACCAGATCGTGTCGCCGGTGACGTCGACCACGCGCCGGAACCGCCGCGGGTACGCGCGCCGCATCGCGATCTCGCTGTTCGCGGTCAGCGAGCAGGCACCCACGACGCCCTTCGCGCAGAACCCGGTGCCGGAGGCCACGAACTGCCGCACCCTGCCGCGGGCGCCCGCCCGGGTGAGGTACACGTCCATGATGCCGTCGTCGGAGTAGCTCATCACCCCGAACGCGGTCTCGCTGATGGGGCGTCCCAGGATGGTGATCACCTGGGCGCGCGAGTGGTGGAGCTTCGCGCCGGCGATGCCCCGGAACGGCACGACCTGCCCGGACTCCACCGTGCCGAGCGCGGCCGGCGCGGTGGTGAGCACGGCGATGGCGGCGAACGCGGCGGCGGTGCGGCCCATGGGGTGAGCCTAACCCGACCCGGCGGCCGCGCGGGACCCCGAGATGCGGGCGAGCCACCGGTGGGCCTGCTCCCGCCGGCGCTCCAGCTGCTCGAGCGTGGCCTCCCCGATGCGCTGCACGCCCACCAGGCGGTTGAGCTCGCTGTTGACCTGGGCGTGGGTGCCGCCGGTGAGGCGGGCGATCTCGCTGACGGCCGCGGCGTTCGCGTCGCGCAGCAGGCGCCGCCGCTGCCGGGGGCTGAGGTCGCTCCCGGGGGCGCCGCCGGCCGGCTCCGGCGCGTCCAGGTGCGGGGCGGGCATGAGCTCCAGCACCAAGCCCTCGTCGTCGTCAGGCTCCTCGGCCACGAACAGGCCCTCGGCGTCGGGCCCGTGGACCTCCTCCGTGCCCACCGCCCGGGAGGAGATCGCCGCGAACAGCGACAGCTGCTCCTCGTCGCGCACGCGCTGCGGCACCTCGTCGAGGGCGTCCGGGTCGTCCGTGCGCGCATCGTCCTCCCGGCGGCGCAGGGAGTGCCGGCGCTGCTCGGCGATCGCGAACGCGTGCGCCCGGAGCCGGGGGTCGTCGGGGATGAACATGTAGGCCGGCTGGGGCCCCAGCCCGCGGATCCACCGGGCCAGGCGCCCCACCGCCTGGCGGAAGAACAGCTCGGTGGTGGTCGTCGTCGCCAGGACCCCCACGCGCAGCCGCGGGATGTCGACGCCCTCCGAGACCATCCGCACCGCCACGATCCACGGTGCGGTGCCCCGCCCGAACGCCGCGATCCTGCGGGCCGCATCGGGGTCCTCCGACACCGCGACCACCGGGTCGACGTTCAGGCGCAGCCGCAGGATGCGGGCGATGCCGCGCGCGTGCTCCTGGTCCATCGCGATCACCAGGCCGCCGGCGTCCGGATGGGTGCGCCGCACCGTGAGGAGCTGCCGGTGGGCGCGCACCAGCACGTCGGGCAGCCACTCGCCCTCCACCGACAGCGCGGTGCGGAGCCGCTGGGCGGATCGCACCTGGTCGAGGCGGTCCGTGAACGACGCGGACGCCAGCAGGCCGTCGTTGTCCATCCACTCCATCTCGCCGTCGATGCGGGGGAAGTGCACGGGCCGCACCACGCCGCCGTCGCGCAGGGCCGCCCCGTACCCGTACTCCACGTCGGCCTCGGCCATGGCCTCGTGGTCGTACCGCACGAACGGGATCGCGTTGGTGTCGGACCGGAACGGCGTGCCCGACAGGCACAACCGCACCGCCGCGTCCGCGAACGCCGCCCGCACCGAGTCGCCCCACGCGCGGTCGTCGCCGGCGTGATGCACCTCGTCCAGCACGACGATGCCGTCGCGGGCGATGGGGGCGAGGGCCGCGGCGCTCGTGGCGACCTGCTGGTACGTGGTGACCACGCCGTGCACGTCGCGTGGCAGGGTGTCGTCCTGCGCGGTCCAGCCGGTGTCCAGGTGCAGGTCCAGGCGCTCCGCGGCATCGGCCCACTGGGTCTTCAGGTGCTGGGTGGGGGCCACCACCACCAGCCGCCGGCCGGGCATTTGGGCGAGGCGCTGCCGCGCCGCGGCCAGCGCGAACGTGGTCTTCCCCGCCCCCGGGGTCGCCACCGCCAGGAAGTCGGGGGTCTCGCGGGCGTTGAAGGCGTCGAGGGCGGCCTTCTGCCAGCGCCGCAGGCGGATCGATCGGGCCATCGTGCGGCCGCCGAGGATAGCGGCCCGTCCGGCGTCGGCGAACACCCGGGCGGCCGGTTTGGGGACACACGGCCCCGGGAGTACCGTCCGGCCGAGTGGACTGGCTGGACCGCCATCAGGGCGCCGTGACCGGCGTCTCCGCCGCCGCGGTGTGCGTGGCGGTCCTCCTGTTGGCATGGCTCGTCCTGCGGGCGCTGGGTCAGGGACGCATCGCGCAGCTGGGCGCCCGGCCCGTGCCCCGCCCCCCGGAGTTCGCGGCCGGCGCCGACGGCGGCCTGTGCGTGGTGGTGCCCCTGGCGAACGCCTCACCGTGGCCCGCCCAGCAGCTGCGCGTGGAGGCCCGCATCGACGGCCGGCGGACGGACGGCGGCCTGCGCGGCGTGACCCTCTTCGGCGGCGGGCCCGGGGTGCCCCTGGCCGCCGCCGCCTGCCGGCCGTCGTTCCCGTGGCCCGTGGGCGTCCTGGACGCGACGGTCGAGGTGCGATGGGCGTGGCGGGACGGCGCCGGGCGTCACCGGGCACGGTGGCAGGGGGCCGTCCGCGTGCCCGAGCAGGCCCTTCCGCCGGGGGCGTGACACGCGTGGCACCGGGGGCGGAGGAGTCCGCGGCCGGGCATGGAACAATGGATTCGCCACCCGGTCGCGCGACCCGGTGACGGACATCCCTCCCCGGGTCCCGACCTGTCCATCCCCGGCGCGCCCACCGGCCCACCGCCACCTGTCCCCGGGAGGGAACGAGTGATCAAGAAGCGCCGCGAGAAGGACGGGTACGTGCGGCTCACGTTCGCCGTCGAGTCCGACCGCCCCGTGTCCCTGGTCTGCGACCGGAACGACTGGGACCCGGCCGCCACCCCGCTCATGCGCCGCACGAACGGCACCCGGTCCGCGTCGCTGGTGGTGCCCGAGGGCACCCCCGTGCGGTTCCGGTACTTCACGGAGAACGAGTACTTCGACGACCCGGGCGCCGACCTCGAGCCCAACGGGCTGGGCGGCACGCACTCGCTGGTCGTCGCCTGATCCCCCCGGTCCGGCGCGCCGCGCATGGGCGCGCCGGACCGATGAGGGATGTCAGGCGAGGGCCGCTTCGGCCTCCGCCTCCGCGGCGGCCGCCGCCGCGACCTCGCGCAGCTCGTCCACCAGGACCAGCACCGCGGCGACCGTCACCTCGTCGAAGCGGTCGTCGTCGCCGAGCAGGGTGTCCGCCTTCTTGATGCCCAGCTCGGTCTCCACCACGCGGGCGCCCGACGCGGCGAGCACCTTGCGCGCCTCCGCGGCCGCCCACACCGCGCCGAACGCGGAGGGGCTCACGCCCGCCACCGCCACCGGCCGTCCCGCCAGGGCGCCGGTGCCGAGGGGACGCGACGCCCAGTCGAGGGCGTTCTTCAGCACACCGGGGATCGATGAGTTGTACTCGGGGGTGGCGATGAGGACGCCGTCGGCCGCGAACATCCGCGCCCGCAGGTCCTCGACCGCCTCCGGACCCGGACGGGTGTCCAGGTCCGCGTCGAAGTGCGGCAGCCCGCCGAGCCCGTCGTACAGGACGATCTCCACGTCCTGCGGAGCCAGCTCGGCCACCGTCTCCAGGAGGCGGCGGTTGAGCGACCCCGACCGCAGGCTCCCCGGGATGGCGAGCACCCGGAAGGGGTCGCGGCTCACGCCTCGGCCCCCGCCAGCACCGCCTCGACCTCCCAGTCCAGCCGCACGCGCTCGGCCACGGCCGGCACGCCGTTGTCCATCACGGCGTTCCAGCTGATGCCGTAGTCCAGGCGGTTGATCTGACCGCTCACGGCGACGCCGATGCGGGTGTTGCCGTACGGGTCCTGGCCCAGGCCGAGCGTGCCCGTGAGGGTGACCGGGCGCGTCACGCCGCGCAGGGTGAGCTCGCCCTCGACGCGGATGTCCTCACCGGTCAGCTCGACCGACGTCGACCGGAACGTACCGGTGGGGTGGGCCTCGGCGTCGAAGAAGTCGGCGGTCAGAAGGTGGCCCGTGAGGGTGGCGTCCTTGGTGACCAGGCTGTCGATGCGGGCGGTCCCGGTGATCTCGGTGACGCGCCCGTCCTCCGTGCGCACGTGACCCTCGATGCCCGGGAACTGACCCCGGTAGGTGTTGATGCCCAGGTGCTTCACCCCGAAGCCCACCGTGGAGTGGACGGTGTCGAGGTTCCAGGTGCCTGAGGGCAGCTGCGTCGCGGTGGTGCTCATGCGGTTCCTCCGGTGCGGTCCGTGTGCTTGACGGCTCAACTGGCAACTCATTGATTGGTGCGTGCGAACCAATCGCCGGGAGGACTCTAGCGGCAGATGTTTGCGAGCGCAACAAGTGTGTGCGAACATTTCCCCATGGCGGATTGCGGGAACACGCCCCACGTGGGCGCCTGGCGGGCGTTCCAGCTGGCGCACGCCGTCGCGGTGGAGCGCGTCGAGGCCGAGCTCGACCGGGCCGGGCTCCCCGCGTACCTGCCCTGGTACGACGTGCTGTACGCCCTGTCCGCCGCACCGGACCGGGCGCTGCGCATGCGCGAGCTCGCGTCGCGCGTGGTCGTCACGCGCAGCTGGCTCAGCCGCGTCGTCGACCGCCTCGAGGTGGAGGGGCTGGTCGCCCGGCGCACGTGCCCCAGCGACCGCCGCGGGGCGTTCGTGGTGCTCACCGACGCGGGGGCGGCCCTGCTGGAACGCGCCCGGCCCGCCTACGAGGCCGCGGTGCAGGCCCACTTCACCCGGCACGTGCCGGACCTGGAGGCCCTCCGCCGGATGCTGGAGGCGGTCACCGCCCCCCGGTCCGAACGGGTGTGACGGCGGGGCCCCGGCGCGGGGCCCCGCCGCACGGACCGTCAGGCGATCGTGACCTCGTCGCAGAGGTACACGTCCTGGATGGCGTTCAGCAGGGCCACGCCCTCCGCCATGGGACGCTGGAACGCCTTGCGGCCGGAGATGAGGCCCGCCCCGCCGGCGCGCTTGTTGATGACCGCCGTGGTGACGGCGTCGCGCATGTCGTTGTCGCCGGACGCGCCGCCGGAGTTGATGAGCGGCGAGCGACCCATGTAGCAGTTGGCGATCTGGTACCGGGTCATGTCGATCGGGTGGTCGGTCATGAGCTCGGAGTACATGCGCTTGTCGGACTTCCCGAACTTCAGGTCGTCGAAGCCCGGCGCCGGGGTCTCCGGCAGCTTCTGCTTGATGATGTCCGCCTGGATGGTGACGCCCAGGTGGTTCGCCTGGCCGGTGAGGTCGGTGGCCACGTGGTAGTCCGGGCCGCCCTCCTTGGACTTGTTGAAGTCGGAGTTGCGGAGGTAGCACCACAGCACGGTGGTCATGCCGAGCTCGTGGGCGATCTCGAAGGCCTGGGAGACCTCCTGGATCTGCCGCTTGCTCTCGGCGGAGCCGAAGTAGATCGTGGCGCCCACCGCGAGGGCCCCCATCTCGCGCGCCTGGTTGATCGACGCGAACATGATCTGGTCGTACGCGTTGGGGTACGACAGGAACTCGTTGTGGTTGATCTTCAGCAGGAACGGGATCCGGTGCGCGTACCTGCGGGCGCACATCCCGAGCACGCCGAGGGTGCTGGCGACGGCGTTGCAGCCGCCCTCGATCGCCAGCTCCACGATCTTGACCGGGTCGAAGTAGTCGGGGTTCTTCGCGAAGCTCGCCCCGGCCGAGTGCTCGATGCCCTGGTCCACCGGCAGGATCGACATGTACCCGGTGTTCGCCAGGCGGCCGGTGCCGAAGATCGTCTGGATGGACCGGAGCACCGGGATGGGCCGGTCCGAATGGGCCAGCACGCGGTCGACGAAGTCCGGACCCGGCAGCGAGAGGCGGTCCGCGGAGATGGTCCCGCAGGCGTGCCCCAGCAGGTCGTCGGCCCTGTCACCGAGGAGCTCGGTGATCCCGTCGATCGTCGTCGCCATGCACACGCTCCTGTTCGTCCGTTTGCTCTGTCGGTCGGCCTTCCCACCCTAGCGAGCACGGGTCCCACCCGCGCGCGCGGCGCGGTCAATCCATGAGGTACCGCGCCTTCAGGGCGCGGTCCGGTCCGTGCACCTCGGGGGCGCCCGGCGCGCGGCTCACCAGCGGCGCCGGCGGCGGGGGAGCGGCGATCGCGGCGCGCGGCCAGCACATCGCGACCAGCGCGATGACGATGGCGTTCCGCACGGCGAGGATCCAGATTGGCGTCTCGTCGAGCGCCACCAGGTCGAAGTAGCGGTCGGGGAAGTACAGCTGGGTGGCCAGCAGGGCCGCCGTGCCCGTGACGGCGGCGCCCCGGCCGAACCGTCCGGCCACCAGGAACGTGGCGGGCAGCAGCCACACCATGAACTGGGGGGACAGGACCTTGCCCGTGGCGAGCAGCGCGGCGATGGTGGCGGCGGCTCCCGCCACCACCAGGCGGGCGTCGGGCCCACGGCGGGCACGCCGCAGGCCCGATGCGGTGGCGAAGGCGATGGCCCCCACGAGGGCGACCATCGCGGCGGTGCCGAACGCGGCGATCACGGCGGGGCCGTGCTCCGGCAGTCCCTGGCTGCCGAACGACGACCCGACGGTGACGGGCACCCCGGCCAGGGCGTGCAGGACCAGCATGTACGTGGACGCCATCGACTCGATCTGCGGGGGCCGGTCCAGGTGGTACCCCACGATGTTCCACGTGCCGCCGGGGTTCGCGATGAAGAACGGGGCCACGATGGCGGCGGCCATCCCCGCCGACGCGGCGGCGCCCCGCAGCGCCGGGGTGCGGCCCGCGCGATGGGCCTGCCAGACCACCAGCAGGGGGATGAGCAGCAGCGGCACCAGCTTCAGCAGGATGCCGACGGTCATGAGCGACCACATGAGCCGCCACCGCTCGGTGACCGCGGCGAACAGCATCCAGGCGAGCGTCGCCGACAGGGCCAGGTCGAAGCGGGTGGAGAGCACGTTGCCGAGCAGCAGCGGGGCGCACGCCACCAGCGCGCAGGCGGCGACCTGCCGGGCGCGCGACAGGCCGAGCGCCTGTGCGGTGGCCGCCACGCCGGCGGCGGTGAGGCACATGCAGGTCGACATGAGCGCCCGGAACGACGTCTCGTAGGCGAACGGCAGGTGGTCGGCGATCCAGAAGACGGCCGTGGCGAGCGGCGGGTACTCCACGTCGAAGTCCCGGTACGGGACCTGGCCGGAGGCGATGGCCGCCGCGATGCGCTGGTACACCGGGATGTCGGTGATCCCCGGGTCCGTCCACGGGGAGAACCAGGAGAACGGCCCCAGCCACACCGCGAGCGCCGCGGCGGCCGCCAGCACGGGTGCGAGCGCCCGGTTCACACGCCTCCGGCGACGGGAGCCGCCGGGTACGGCAGCTCGTTGCGGCGGCGCGGCGTGCCGGGTTCCGCGGCGGGCGCCCGCAGGCGGGCCGTGGCCGCGGGCCACCGCGGGACGAGCGCGACCAGCACGAACGGCAGGAACCACGGGATGTAGAGGTAGAACCAGTGCGTGAGGGTGAGCTGGGTGCCCACCATCAGCAGGCCCGACAGGGCGGTGAACGACAGCGGGTCCAGGCGCCGGGGCCACCGCAGCATCGAGACCGCCAGGACGGCGAACAGTGCCGTGAGGCCGAGCTGCAGCGGATGGAGGCCGGGGTACTGCCCCCAGATCGAGAACGGCGACTCCCGGTCCAGCTGGTAGCCGATGGTGCGCGACCAGAACTTGGTGACCCCGTCGGAGCCGTCCAGCAGCAGCACCCAGCCGGTGGCGACAGCGGCGATCCCGAGGCCGGCCAGGTACCGCAGGACGCCGCGCGGGCCGCCGCCGCGGGCGAACGGATGTCGCAGCCACAGCGGCAGGAGGATCGCGGCGCCGAACTTGGCGGCCACCGACAGCCCCAGGGACGCGCCGCGCAGCACGGGCCGGGCGGCGAAGAACAGGCCCCAGATGAGCATCGCGGGGACCAGTGCGTCGTTGCTGTTGCTCTCCAGCGCGTAGGCCGTGAACGGGAACGCCGCCCACGCCAGGGCGAGGGCCGCGCCCAGCCGGATGCCGCCCAGCCGCCAGCCCAGCATGAGCATCCCGGCGACGCACAGCAGGTCGAAGGTGGTGGCGGCGCCGTGCGCGGCGGGCAGGGCGTCCCACCGGCCGGTCCAGGGCTGGGCGAGCTCGAACGGCACGTACGCCATGTACGTGAGCGGGCCGTAGGTGTCGCAGTTGCCGCAGTCGCTGGGGAAGGTCCCGTACGGAGTCAGGCCGTGGGAGATGCGGTCCGCGCCGATCACCCCGGCGTACCCCACGTCGATGACGTTCGAGTTGAAGGCGTTCAGGCCGTACCGCAGCGCCAGCGCCAGGGCGAGGGCGGTGACCAGCACCCAGGTGGGCGCCCAGCCGGTGAACGCCGGGCGGCGCGGCGGCGGACGCGGGGACGCGGGCTCCGGCACGTCCCGGCGCGGGGTCCGGCCGCGGGTGTAGCCCACCCACGCCAGGCGCAGGGCCAGGTACGCCATGGGCGGGTACGCGAGCGGCACGGACGTGAAGATCTCGCCGCGGTTGAACCAGATCAGCGAGAACCCGAACGACAGGAGCACCAGCAGGTCCAGGGTGCGCCAGCTCACGAGCCGGCGCACGGAGATGAGCGGGACGAGGAACAGCGCCGACAGCGTGAGCCAGATGGACGGGCGGTTGACCGCCCGCCCGAAGGACCCCTCGTACCCGCGGGCCATCATCCACGCGACCTGCGGGCCGGTGCGCACCTCGCGGATCTCACCGGTCTGGTCGTTGATGAAGACCTGGGCCTCGGTGACCTCCTTGCCCGCCGCGTCCTTGGCGACGTACCAGACGGTGTGCTCGTCCTTGTCCTTGTCGTACGACGGCGTGGTGCGCGTGACCGGGTGGCCGTCCACCCAGTCGTTCACCTTCGCGGAGCCGGCGGCGATGTCGAGGACCTCCTCGTCGCTCAGCGACCGGCTGTTGGCGATGGGGTTCGCCGCCTGCTCGGCCTCCTTCTGGAGGCGCTCGGCGTCGGTGGCGAACGCGTCCAGGAGCTCCTGGACGTCGTCGGACGCCTCGGACGGCGTGGTGGGAGGGGCCCCAGCCCCGGTCTTCTGGGCCACGGCAGGGGAGCACAGGGCGATCAGCAGGATCGCCAGGGCCGCGAGGATGCGCCGTGTTACCGGAAGGCCCAGCGCCGGTTGAGGAGGAAGGCGACCGGCGTCACCAGCAGGATCGCGACGGCCTGGGCGGGCAGTTCCGGCATCCCCGCCACGACCAGGCCGTGCAGCAGCACGAGGTTGATGCCCAGGGAGACGAGGCTCACGGCGAGGTAGCGCAGGCCCTGGGACATCGCGGACTGCCCGCCTTGGCGGAAGGTCCAGTGCCGGTTGAGGGCGAAGTTGTTGAGCCACGCGACGCAGAACGCCCCGATGGCGGACTCGATGTAGTGGAGCCCGATGCCGTTCAGCAGCGCCACGTACACGAGCAGGTTCACGACGTACCCGGATGCCCCCACCACGCAGAACCGCACCAGCTGCGCCCAGTCGGATGCGCTGGCTCGATGGATCCGTGGGACGCGGAGGACGCCCCGCATCCTCGGGGGGCGCCGGCCGGAGGTCCGAGGCACTTGGCCGGTGGCCATGACCGTGCAAAGTTACCAGCCGACCCGCTCCAGCCGCTCCGGCGTCGGGTCGTCCGCAGGGGGCCGCGCGGGCGGCGGGCCGCCCCGATGACCGAGAATGAGCCGAGCATGGAGCCTGTGAAGGGAGCGAACACGGCCGACCGCCTCGCCCCGCGCGATCCCGCGCGCTACGACCGGCGCTTCGCCGCCCGCGCGGCGGGCATCAAGTCGTCGGCGATGCGCGACCTCATGTCGCTCACCGAACGGCCGGAGATCATCACCCTGGCCGGCGGGCTGCCGGACACCGACTCGTTCCCGCAGGAGGTGTTCGACGAGGTGTGGCACGCCATCGGGCGTGACCACCGGGCGTCGGCGCTGCAGTACGGCCCCACCGAGGGGCTGCTGGAGCTGCGGGAGATGATCTGCGGGATCATGGCCGAGGGCGGCGCGGTGGCGCAGCCGGACGGCATCATCGTGACGGCCGGAGGCCAGCAGGCGATCGACCTGTCGGTGCGCACCTTCGTGGACCCCGGCGACGTGGTGCTGGCGGAGGGGCCCACCTACCCGGGGGCGGTGCCGAGCTTCTCCACCTACGAGGCGCGCGTCCTCCACATCCCGCTGGACGACGACGGGATGCGCGTGGACCTGCTGGAGGAGCGCATCGAGGAGCTCGCCGCGGAGGAGATCCGGCCGAAGCTCATCTACACCATCCCGAACTTCCACAACCCCGGCGGCGTGACGATGTCGCTGGAGCGCCGCCGGCGCCTGGTGCGGATCGCCCACGAACACGAGATCCTCGTGGTGGAGGACAACCCGTACGGGCAGATCCGCTTCGAGGGCGAGCCCCTGCCGACGCTGTGGGAGCTGGACGCCGGGGCGGGGTGGGTCATCCACCTGTCCACCTTCTCGAAGATCCTCGCCCCGGGCCTGCGCGTGGGCTGGGCCGCCGCGCCGGCGCCCGTGCTGCGGAAGATGAACCTGGGCAAGCAGGCCGCGGACCTCGGCACCGGCACGATGAACCAGCGGTTCATCGTGGAGTACCTGCGGCGGTTCGACTGGCGCGAGCATGTGGCGCGGCTCAACGGCATCTACCGCTCCCGCCGTGACGCGATGCTGCGCGCGCTGGAGGAGGAGTTCCCCGCCGACGCGCACTGGACCCGCCCGCGGGGCGGTCTGTTCGTGTGGGCGACGCTGCCGAACTACATCGACACCACGGAGCTGCTGGCCCGCGCCATCGAGCGGCATCAGGTGGCGTTCGTGCCGGGCCGCGGGGCGTTCCTGGACGGCCGCGGGCGCAACAGCCTGCGCATCAACTACTCCTACGCGAACGAGGCGACGATCAGCGAGGGCGTGGAACGCATCGGCGCCGCCATCGACGAGATGGTGGAGCTGCAGAAGCTGCTGGGAGGCGGGACGTGAGCCGCGTCGCGGTGCTCAAGGGCGGCCGTTCCCTGGAGCGCGAGGTGAGCCTGCGCTCGGGCACCAACGTGGAGGCGGCGCTGCGCCGGCTGGGCCACGAGGTCATCCCCGTGGACGCCGACCAGCACCTCGTCCGGACGCTGCGCGACGAGCGCCCGGACGTCGCGTTCGTGGCGATGCACGGCAAGGGCGGCGAGGACGGCACCGTCCAGGAGCTCCTGGAGATCCTCGGGATCCCGTACACCGGCTCCGGTGTGCTGGCCTGCCAGCGGTCGATGGACAAGGTGGTCTCCAAGGCGATCTTCGCGCAGGAGGGGATCCTCACCCCGCCGTGGTTCGCGTTCAGCGAGGACGCCTTCCGGGAGCTCGGCGCCGCCGACACGCTTCCCGAGATCCGCGAGCGCCTGGGCCTGCCGCTGGTCGTGAAGCCCGCCAAGCAGGGATCGGCGCTGGGCATCACCGTGGCGCACGAGCCCGGTGAGATCCCCCGTGGGCTGATGACCGCCCTCAGCTTCGACGACCGCGTGCTCCTGGAGGCCTTCGTTCGGGGCCGGGAGATCGCGGTGTCGGTGATCGGCACCGACGACCCGCGCGCCCTCCCGGTGGTGGAGGCGCGGCCCCGCGACGGGGACTTCTACGACTTCGAGGCGCGGTACACGCCCGGTGCCACCGAGCTCATCGCCCCGGCGGAGATCGACGACGACACCGCCGCGGAGGCGAGCCGCCTGGCGCTCGCCTGCTACGCGGCGCTGGGGTGCCGGGGCTTCGGCCGGGTCGACATGATCCTGGACCGCGACCACAGGCTGTGGGTGCTGGAGCTCAACACCATCCCGGGCCTCACCGACACCAGCCTCCTGCCCGCAGCGGTGGAGGCCTCCGGCCTGGACTTCGACGCGATGATCGCCAAGGTCCTGGGCCTCGCGGACCTGGGCGGCTGACCCGGCGCAGCCCCGCAGGACGCGGGGTCGGGTCGGCGTCGCTCTGGGCTGCCAACCTCAGGCTCCGGCCGCGGCGTCCAGCACCCGCAGCCGGTCCCCGATGGCGCCGGTGGCGCGGTCCTCCTGGAGCGCCAGGAGGCCGTCGAGCACGCGGTTGACCGGCACGTCGATGCCCAGCTCACCGCCCTGGCGGGTGACGAACCCGCAGATCGCGTCGCGTTCCACGGCCTTGCCGGCGGCGATGTCCTGGGCGGTGGAGGGCCGGTAGTCGCGCAGCTGCGGGTTGAAGGCGGCCATGCGGTCCGCGTCGGCGGCGCCGAGCGGTACGCCGCGGGCGTTGGCGACCGCGACCAGCTCCCCCATCGCCTCCCGCACCAGGGCGGCGGACTCCGGCGTGGCGAGCGACTCCCCGCTGGTGCACCCGGTGACGGCGCACAGCGCGTTGAAGCCGACGTTCCACAGCAGCTTGTCCCACTGATCGCGCACGATGTCGGCGCTCAGCGTGACGTCCCACGCGCCGTCGACGATGGCGAACACCCGTCGCGCGCGGTCGGTGACGGCCCCCGCCGGGTCGCCCAGGCTCACCCGCCCCTCCGCCTGGTGGTCGACGGTGCCCGGGTCGTTCACGCGCAGGCCCACGAAGCACTGCCCGCCCAGCACGTCGTCCCGTCCCAGCGCGGTGTTGAGGCGCGTGACGTTCTCCACGCCGTTCTGCAGGGACAGCACCGGCGTGCCGGGGCCCAGCGCCGGGGCGAGGTCCCGGGCCGCCTGTAGGGTCTGGTGCGACTTCACCGTCACCACCGCGAGGTCCGGCGGCGGTCCCTCCGGCCGCCCGACGGCCCGCACCGGGACCTCCCACACCTCGCCGCCGGCCTCACGCACCCGCACATGACCCCGCCGCCGCAGCGCCTGCAGGTGCTCCCCACGGGCGACCAGCGTCACCTCGTGCCCGGCCCGCGCCAGCAGCGCCCCGTAGTAGGACCCCACGCCGCCCGCGCCCATCATCACGATTGATGCCAGCCGAACCACCTCCCGCACCCGCGCTCGTCACGGCCGTCGACGGCCCCGCCCTGGTGCTGCGAATGAGCAACCCCGCGCGGGCGAACGCCGTCGACGACGGAATCCTGGACGCCATCACCGCGGCGGTGCAAGCGCCGCCCCCCGGCGTGCGCTGCGTGCTGCTGGGCGGCGACGGCGACCGGCACTTCTCCGCCGGCCTCGATCTGGGGGACGCCGACGGCGACGCCCTCGCCGCGCGGCTGCGCTCGGGGGAGCGCCGCCTGGGGATCGCGACCGCGGCGATCGCCGCGTGCCCGGTGCCGGTGATCGCGGTGATCGGGGGTGCCGCGTTCGGCGGGGCGCTGGAGCTGGCGATCGCCTGCGACTGGCGGCTCGCCGCCGACACGGCGCGGCTCGCGATGCCGGCGGCCCGCCTGGGCGTGGTCTACGCCCCCGAGGGCATGCGGCGGTTCGTGGCGTGCCTCGGTCCCGCCCGGACGCGGGAGCTGTTCCTCACCGGCCGTCCCGCGGACGCCGCCCGGGCCCTGGAGATCGGCCTGGTGGACCGCGTCGTCCCGCACGCGGAGCTGTGGGCCGCCGCGCTCCAGGAGGCGCGGGACATCGCGATGGCCGGGCCCACCGCCGTGGCGGGCACGCGCGCCGCCATCGACGCGATCGCCGGTCCCCTGGACGCGGCGGCGCGGGCCACGGTGGACGGCTGGCGCGAGCGCGCCTACGCGTCCCCGGAGTTCACCGAGGGGCTGGCGGCGTTCCGCGGCAAGCGGTCCCCGGACTGGTCGCGCTTCACCGCCTCCGGCGGCCCCGCGGGGCCACCGGAGGCGGTGAGACGACCGGTTACGACGCGGCCTTGGCGGCTGCGGCGTTGATGTCGTCCGCGAGCTTCTTCGCCGTGGCGTCGTAGCCCGAGGGGTCCGCCCACGTGCTCCGCGGGTCCAGCAGGCCGCTGTCGACGCCGTCGATCGCCACGGGGACGTCGAAGCCGAAGACCGGGTCCTTCCGCATCTCGGCCTTGTCGAGCTCCCCCGACAGGGCGGCGCGCACGATCGCGCGGGTTGCGGCGATCGGCATGCGGTGGCCCACGCCGTACGGCCCGCCGGTCCAGCCGGTGTTCACCAGGAACGTGGACGTGCCGTGCTGCTCCAGGAGCTCCTTCAGCAGCTCCCCGTAGACCCTCGGGGGCTGCGGCAGGAACGCGGCGCCGAAGCAGGCGCTGAACGTGGCCTGCGGCTCCTTCACGCCCACCTCGGTGCCCGCCACCTTCGCCGTGTACCCGGCGAGGAACATCTTCATGGCCTCCTCGGGGGTGAGGCGGGCCACGGGCGGCAGCACGCCGAACGCGTCGGCGGTGAGCATGACCATCGCGGACGGGTGCCCGGCGCGCTTCTCCGGGACGGCGTTCGGGATGGAGGTGAGGGGGTACGCCCCGCGGGTGTTCTCCGTGAGGCTCGCGTCGTCCAGGTCGAGCTCACGGGTGACGTCGTCCATGATCACGTTCTCGAGGACCGTCCCGAACATCCCGGTGGTGGCGTAGATCTCCGGCTCCGCCTTCTCGGACAGGCCGATGACCTTCGCGTAGCAGCCGCCCTCGAGGTTGAAGACGCCGTCCTCGGCCCAGCCGTGCTCGTCGTCCCCGATGAGGGGCCGCTCGCTGTCGGTGGAGAGGGTGGTCTTGCCGGTGCCGGACAGGCCGAAGAACACCGCGACGCGGCCGTCCTTGCCGACGTTCGCCGAGCAGTGCATCGACATGACGCCGTTGCTCGGGAGGATGTCGTTCATGAGGCTGAACGCGGACTTCTTGATCTCACCGGCGTACTGGGTGCCGCCGATCAGCACCTCGGACGTGCCGAGGTTCAGGACCACGAAGTTCGTGTTGTTGGTGCCGTTCTCGGCCGGGTCGGCCTCGAAGCTCGGGGCGTGCAGGATGAGCGCGTCGGGGACGACGCTCGCCCGGGCCTCCGCGCCGATGTCGATGAACATCGTCTGCGCGAAGAGGGTGTGCCAGGCGCTCTCGGAGATCACCCGCACGTTGATGCCGTGCGTAAGATGGGCGCCGACGCGGGCGTCCAGCACGTACAGGTTGGGGGCGGCGGACAGGTGCGCCCGCAGGCCCGATCCGAGCAGCTCGGCGTGCTCGAGGGAGATCGCCTGGTTGACGTCGCCCCACCACACGCGACCCTCGCTGCTGGGCTCGCGCACCACGAACTTGTCCTTCGGGGCACGTCCGGTGTGGCGACCGGTGGACACCACGAGCGGCCCGCCCTTGGCGAGGCGGCCGTCGCCGGCCCGAAGCGCGTGCTCGTACAGAGCCGCCGCGGACAGGTTCCAGTGCACGGTGCCGCTGGGACGCAGCCCGTGCGCGTCGAGACCGGTCGCCGAACGTTCACCCACGTCGATCGCCATGTGCCCTCCGAGTTCATTGCCGAGACCCCGGAGTCTGACGGACCCCCGGAAGCCACCGCAACCCGGCAAACCCCGTAACCAGCACTGCGGCCAAGGCCCCAGATCCCGATCCGGACAGGGAGAGCGCCATCCCCACGATCACCGACGCCCCCCATGCGGCCAGCCCGTATCGCACCCATCCCCGGGGCGGCGCCACGAGGCGCGGCCACGCCCACCAGCACAACACGGCCAGGCCGGGGGCGAGGATCGCCATGGCCACCAGGTAGGCGGGCATGCGGTCGCTGAACCCCGAGGCCGCGAGCACCAGGCCGATCCCGAGGACCACGAGCATCCCGCGGCGGTGTTCGACGGGCACCGCGCCCTGCAGCGCCAGCGACCCGGAGAACAGGTTCGACATGACCGACCCGAAGAAGCCGACGGCGATGAACAGGTAGGCGGCGGTGCTGCTGCCGAGGGCCCGCATGACGTCCGCGAGGTCCCACGTGCCGGTGGCGGCCTGCAGCGTGGCGCCCGCAAGTGCGAATGCGGTCAAAGGGGCCGCCAGGCCGGCCAGGCCGCACCACAGCACCTGCCGGCGGCGCTCCAGGTCGATCGTGAAGTCGGGGGTGCGGAGGGCGAACGCCGCCCCGTAGCCCACCATCAGCGACGCCGCCTCGACGGGCGAGATGGGGTCGGTCGCCGTGTGCGCGGACTCCAGGGTGAGGCCGTGCGCGCCGGAGGCCAGGTGCATGCCCCAGGCGGCGAGCGTGACGGTGGCGACCCCGGCGGCGAGCGCCGCCCAGGACAGCGACCCGATGCCCCGCCAGGTCATCGCCAGGGCGAGGAACGCGAACAGCACCATCCCGGCGACGTCGGGGATGCCGAGCAGCCGGCCGGTGGCGGTGCCGGCCACGCCGACGTTCACCCCGAACCAGCCGATCATCATCACGAGCATCGCCAGCGACGCGATGCGGCGGGACCCCTCCACGCCCAGCGGTCCCGCCACGACGCCGCCCAGCGGCAGGCGGAGGCGCTGGCCCAGCACCCCCTGCCCCACGGCGAGGGTGGTGAGCGCGGCCACGCCTGCGAGGACGGCGGCCACCAGCACCCCGCCCTCGACGCCCTCGGCGACGCCGCCCCCCGCCATGAGCGCGGCGGGGCTGGTGCCGATGCCGACCCACGGCCCCACGCGCCGCAGCCACCCGTGACCCGGGATCGCCCTCACCGCGCCAGCGTAGCTGTGCCAGGATGCCGCGCGGAATGCGCCGATCCGAGCTCGAGGCCCTGGGGATCCAGCTCCCCGTCCTGCCCACCTTGGTGCTGGGCGCCCTGCCCGGGCCGCCGGAGTGGGCGGCCCGCCTGGCGGCGATCGGAATCGACGTCATCGCCAGCGGGGCCGCCGAGGACACCCCGCAGACGTGGCGGGCCGCGTCGGAGGCCGCGCCGTACCGCGTCGTGATGGCGCACGCGGGTGATCCCGCCGCGCTCACCGCCGCGGGGGCGAAGCTCCTGCAGGGGGACGTCACCGCGCCCGCGGGCGCCTACGTGCTGGGGCCCGGTGACGCGATGGTCGCGATCGTCGACGGTTCCTCGGCGGAGGTGGAGGACCCCAACGCCGTGGGCCGCCTGGTGGTGGAGGCCGTGCGGGACACGCCGCCCGCCCTGCTGTGGGTGGTCGCCACCCCCGGGCTGCACGAGCTGCCCGAGAACGTCGTCGAGGCGAAGCTGCGCGTCCTCTGCGAGGCGACCTACCAGGCGCGCCTGGCCATCGCGAAGATCCAGTTCGAGATGGACTGACGCCCCCGGGCGCCGGCGCGACGGCCCCGCCGGGGGCCGGGATCGGCCGCGCTGGAGAAGGACGTGAACGGGGAGGCGCTCCCGGCGGACCTCGGAGGGAGCCGTGGCGCTTCAGCGGAGGCGCTTGACCGCGCCGCCGCGGAACACCACCTCCACGTCCGGCCGTCCGGTGGAGAGGCCGCTCGCGAACGCGACGCCGTTCACCATGAGGCGCTGCCGCCCGGCGATGCGGATCGCCGTCGCCCCCGGGGCGGCCACCACCGCCGTGCGCCAGGTGCCGTCGGCGTCCGCGTACGTCATTGCGAACCCCCCGGTGCGGGCGAGATCCGCGGCGCCGGTGCAGTCGGTGCCGCCCAGGAAGAGCCAGCAGGTGAGCTCGCCCGCCGTGCCGGGGGGTGATGCCTCCGGCGGGGCCGGGGCACGCCACACGCGGGCCCCGTCGGAATCCATTGCGACGACCTCGGCGGTCGTACGGTCGATGAGCCCGTCGGCGCTCGCGGGCGGCGTCACCGGGTCGGGCGTGATCGCGATCTCGGCGGTGAGGTCCCGGAAGCCCGGGGTCCCGGCCTCGGACGACCCGTTGACCGTCATGCGAATCCGGTAGGTCCCCGGGGCCACCGAGGGCAGCCACACCCGGTGCGGCGCACTGCCACCCAGGCCGATGTCCACCCACGCGTAGTTCGGGGTGTTCGCCGGGACGGCGGGCGCCGGGGCATCGGCCGATGGCGTGACCGTGAGGTGATGCGAGGGCACCCAAGCCGCGCCGTCCCGCCGGTCCAGCGTGGCGTGCACGCCGAAGCTGACGTTCCCGTCCACGAGGCCGCTGGGCGCCGCGACCCGGATCGCGACCACGGTGCCGGCGGGAGCGGACGCCGGGGCGATCAACCGGAGGTCGTCGAGGGGCGTCGGGGCGTTGGTGAGCTGTCCGCCCCGGCTCAGCGGCACCGTCACGGCGGGGGCGCCGCCGACCTCCGAACGGGGCCAGTCCGGGCCGGCATCGGGCGTGATGTCCGGCGCGCCGGACCCCACCAGCGTCACGGTCGGCGACGCCGAGAGGGGCATCGTCCCCGCGGCGGCGTTGCCGCTCACGGTGAGGGTGGCTCCGTTGAGCACGATCCGGTCGATCCCGTCGGGCACGATGATCCCGACGTCCTGCCGGCCGGTCGCGTCGGGGTACAGGAACGCCAGCGCTCCGACGCGACGGAGGGTGTCGATGGTGTTGCACGCCGCCCCGCGCGGTCGCCCCCCGGGGTTCGTCGTCGCCACGATGCAGATCTCGTCGCGGTCGGCCGGGCGCACCGCGTAGAAGCGCAGGCGGTCGCCGGCCACGGCGAACCGCACGGTCCCGAGGGCGGCGCCCACCCCGTAGCGCGCCGGGTCGCCGGGCAGCCGGTCGACCGCCCGTTCGGGGCGTTGAAGCAGCGACACCGGGAGCGGCGGTTCCGAGCCCGGCGCCGGAGCGTCCCCGCCCCTCGGCATCGCGAACACGAAGAACGCGGCGATGGCGGCGACGCCCGCCGCGGCCGCGCCGACCGAAACCGCCCGGCGCACGCGGTGGCGGCGGCGCATCCGGGACAGGGCGGCCATCGCCTCCCTCCGCACGCGCTCCTCCACGGCCGGGTCCGAGCCGGCCCGGGGCGTGACGGTGTCGCGCAGCAGGTCCTCCACGTTCACCGCGGCACCCCCTCCAGGGTCTCCCTCAGCTGCTCCAGCACGCGCGACAGGCGGGACTTCACGGTGCCCACCGGCAGGTCCAGCACCTCGGCGATCTCGGTGGGCGTGAGGTCCAGGCCGAAGCGCAGGCCCACCAGCGCGCGCCGGTCGGGCGGCAGGTCGCGCACCGCCGCGGCGAGCGCGCCCGCGCCGGACGGGTCCGGGGCCTCGGCGGCGGCCACGGCGTTGGTGAGCGGCACCACGCGACCCCGCCCGCGAAGGGCGTTGATGGCCGTGTTCACCACGATGCGCCGCGCCCAGGCGCCGAACGGACCCCGGCCGTCGTAGGAGTCGAGCCGCCCGAAGGCCTTCACCATCGCGTCCTGCGCGACGTCCTCCGCCGCGCCGCCGTTCCCGACGATCGCCCGCGCGGTGCGCAGGACGTCCGGCCACACCTGGTCGAACAGCGTCGCCGCGGCGGCGTCGGAACCGGCGCGGGCCCGCCGCACCAGGGCTGCGATGGAATCGCTCATCTGCATCCCTGACACGGCGGGACGGCCGCCGGTTCCATGGGACGCCTCAGGCCGCGGCGTACGCCGCGCGGGTGGAGTCGTCCATGAACACGAAGCGCACCTCGTCGATGCGGTCCAGGAACGGACGGCAGGCGGCGACGGCGACGGGGGCGGCGCGAGCGACCGGGAAGCCGTAGACGCCGGTGGAGATGGCCGGGAACGCCACGGTGCGGCACCCCAGCCCCACGGCGACCTCCAGCGCGCTGCGGTACGCGGACGTCAGCAGCCGCTCCTCCCCCTCCGCGCCGCCGTGCCACACCGGGCCCACGGCGTGGATCACATGCCGCGCGGGGAGCCTCCCACCGCCGGTCGCCACGGCGCCGCCCGTGGGACACCCGCCGATGCTCGCGGCCTCGTCGAAGATCGACATGCCGCCCGCCCGGAGGAACGCCCCGCACACCCCGCCGCCCGGCGAGAGGGCCTCGTTGGCGGCGTTCACGACGGCATCCACCGCCTGCGCGGTGAGGTCGCCCACCACGAGGGTGAGCGTCCCGGGCATCAGCCCAGCTGCTCCGAGGCGAGCATCCCCCGCAGGTGGCGCAGGCCCAGGTCGGTGCGCGCCAGCGGATGGACCTCCAGGTGCGCGAGGTCCGACAGCCCCGCGAACAGCTCCATGAGCCGCTCCGGGGACTCCACGTCGACGATCACGAACCCGCCGCGGCAGTCGGCGAACATCCCGTGGCCCATCACCACGTTCGAACCCGCGCAGCGCTCCATCACCGCGATCACGGTGCGCTGCATCCGGGAGACGTCGTCGATCTGCTGGATGGAGTCGAACACCCGCCACGTCACGTGGAAGCGCATGGGCCGCGCCTCGTGGTCCCCGCCCAGCCGTGCCGGCTGGGCCTGGGGGAGCGGGTTCGAGCTCACCGCACCGCCTCCGGTTCGTACGACAGGTTGTGGGAGAGCCAGCGCTCGGCCTCCTCCAGCGACATGCCCGCGCGCTCCGCGTAGTCGGCCACCTGGTCGGCGCCCAGGGGCCCCACCGCGAAGTACCGGGCCTCGGGGTGCCCAAGGTAGATGCCGCTCACCGACGCCGGCGGCAGCATCGCCAGGTGCTCCGACAGGGACATCCCGATGCCGGGGGCGTCGAGCAGCCGGAACAGGGTGCGCTTGGGTGTGTGGTCCGGGCACGCCGGGTAGCCGAACGCGGGGCGGATGCCGCGGTAGTTCTCGGCGACGAGGTCCTCGTTCGACAGGGCCTCCGGTTCGTGGCCCCAGTCCCGGCGGGCGCGCTGGTGCAGCATCTCCGCGAACGCCTCGGCGAGCCGATCGGCGAGGGCCTTCACCATGATCGCCGAGTAATCGTCGTGCGCCGCCTCGAACTCCGCGACGATGTCCGCCGATCCGAGCCCCGCGGTCACGGCGAAGCCGCCCACCCAGTCCGGCACGCCGGCTCCGAGGGGCGCGACGAAGTCCGCGAGGCAGTACTGCGGCTTGTTGTCGGCCTTCGCCCGCTGCTGGCGCAGCATCGGGAACCGCGCGAGCTCCTGCGCACGGTCCTCACCGGTGTACAGCACGATGTCGTCGCCGTCGGCGTTGGCCGGCCAGAACCCGTACACGCCGCGGGCGCGCAGGCGGCCCTCGGAGACCAGCCGGTCGAGCATCGCCCTGGCGTTCGCGTACAGCTCCTTCGCGGCGTCCCCGTAGTCCGGGTGCTCCAGCACCGCCGGGAACCTGCCCTTCAGCTCCCAGGCGTGGAAGAAGAACGTCCAGTCGATGTACGGCACCAGCTCGGTGAGCGGCACCTCCACCGCGCGGGGACCGGTGAACGCGGGGCGCGACGGCGGCGCGTCCGACTGCCACTCGATCGCCGGCCGCCGGTCACGCGCCTCGCCGATGCTCAGCATCGGCCGCTGGACGCGGCCCTCGTGGATGCCCCGCAGGCGCTCCTGGTCCTCCAGCACCTGCGCGTGCAGCACCTCCCGGCGCTGCGGGTCGAGCAGGTTCGACACCACGCCCACCGCGCGGGACGCATCCAGCACGTGCACGACCGGCCCGGTGTACCGGGGGGCGATCTTCACGGCGGTGTGCTGCTTGGAGGTGGTGGCCCCGCCGATGAGCAGCGGCAGGTCCAGGCCGCGGCGCTCCATCTCGGCGGCCACGCCCGCCATCTCGTCCAGGGACGGGGTGATGAGGCCCGACAGGCCCACCACGTCCACGCCGCGGGCGGCGGCCTCGTCGAGGATCGTCTGGGTGGGGACCATCACGCCCAGGTCGATGACCTCGTAGCTGTTGCAGCCCAGCACGACCCCGACGATGTTCTTGCCGATGTCGTGCACATCTCCCTTCACGGTGGCGAGCAGGACCCTCCCCTGCGACGAGCCGGCACCCGCGGCCTGCGCGGCGGCCCGCTCCTCCTCCATGAACGGCTCCAGGTGGGCCACGGCGCGCTTCATCACGCGGGCGCTCTTCACCACCTGCGGCAGGAACATCTTCCCGGCGCCGAACAGGTCGCCCACCGTGCCCATGCCGGCCATGAGGGGGCCCTCGATGACCTGCAGCGGCACGCCGTACTTCAGGCGGGCCTCCTCGGTGTCGTCCTCGATGAAGTCGACCAGGCCGTTCACCAGCGCGTGCTCCAGGCGCTCCTCCACGGTGCCCTCGCGCCAGGCGAGGTCCAGCTCCTTCTTGGTGGACCGGCCCTTCACGGTGTCGGCGAACGTCAGCAGCCGCTCCGTCGCGTCCGGGCGGCGGTCGAACAGGACGTCCTCCACCAGGTCCCGCAGGTCCGGCGGGAGCTGCTCGTACACGCCCAGCTGGCCGGCGTTGACGATGCCCATGTCCATGCCCGCGGCGATCGCGTGGTACAGGAACGCCGTGTGCATGGCCTCGCGCACCACGTCGTTGCCGCGGAAGCTGAAGCTGAGGTTCGACACGCCGCCGCTGATGCGGACGCCCGGGCAGGCCTCCTTGATGCGCCGGCACGCCCCGATGAAGTCCATCGCGTAGCGGGCGTGCTCCTCCAGCCCCGTCGCCACCGCGAAGATGTTCGGGTCGAAGATGATGTCCTGCGGCGGCACGCCGGCCTCCTCGGTGAGGAGCCGGTACGCGCGGGTGCAGATCTCGACCTTGCGGTCCTCGGTGTCGGCCTGGCCGGCCTCGTCGAAGGCCATCACCACCATCGCGGCGCCGTACCCGCGGGCCCGCCGGGCCTGCGCCAGGAACGCCTCCTCGCCCTCCTTCAGGCTGATGGAGTTCACGATGCTCTTGCCCTGGCAGCCCTTGAGGCCGGCCTCGATGACCTCCCACCGGGAGGAGTCGACCATGATCGGCACGCGGGCGATCTCCGGCTCGGAGGCCACCAGGTTCAGGAACCGGGTCATCGCCGCGACGGAGTCGAGCATGCCCTCGTCCATGTTCACGTCGATGACGTTCGCGCCGCTCCGGACCTGCTCCACCGCCACCTCGAGCGCCGTCGTGTCGTCGCCGCCCAGGATGAGCTGCGCGAACCGGCGGGAACCGGTCACGTTGGTGCGCTCGCCGATCATCGTGAACGTGGAGTCCGGCCGCATGACGTACGGCTCCAGGCCCGACAGCCACGTGAGCGAAGGGTCGGCCCCCGCGGGCCGCGGACGGGGCCGCACGCCCTCCATGGCGCGGGCGACCGCCGCGATGTGGTTCGGGGTGGTGCCGCAGCACCCGCCCAGGATGTTCACCAGCCCGTCGCCGGCCATGTCGCGCAGCACCCGGGCGGTGTCCTCGGGCAGCTCGTCGTACTCCCCGAACGCGTTCGGCAGGCCGGCGTTGGGATAGCAGCTGGTCCAGCAGTCGGAGATGCGCGCCAGGGCCTCCACGTGCGGGCGCATGGCCTCCGCCCCCAGGGCGCAGTTCACGCCCACCGACCAGGGCCGGCTATGGGCGACGCTCACCCAGAAGGCCTCCACGGTCTGGCCGGACAGGGTGCGGCCGGAGGCGTCGGTGATCGTCACCGAGATCATCACCGGCAGGCGGACCCCGGTCTCCTGCGCGACCTCCTCGATCGCGAGCAGCGCGGCCTTCGCGTTGAGGGTGTCGAAGATCGTCTCCACCAGCAGCAGGTCGACGCCGCCCTCGATGAGTCCGCGCACCTGCTCGGCGTACGCCTCGCGCACCTCGTCGAAGCTCACCGCCCGGTACCCGGGGTCCTCCACCTTCGGCGACATCGACAGCGTGCGGTTCATGGGGCCCACCGCGCCGGCCACGAAGCGCGGGCGGTCCGGGGTGCGCGCCGTCTGCGCATCCGCGGACTCCCGCGCCAGGCGGGCGGCGACGACGTTCATGTCGTGCACGGCGGGCTGCATGCCGTAATCGGCCTGCGCCACCGCCGTGGAGCTGAACGTGTTCGTCTCGATGATGTCCGCGCCCGCCTCCAGGAACCACTCGTGGATCTCGCGGATCACGTCGGGGCGCGTGAGCACCAGCAGGTCGTTGTTGCCCGCGAGGGGCGAGGGGTGGTCCGCGAAGCGCTCGCCGCGGAAGTCGGCCTCCGTGAGGCCGAAGCGCTGGATCTGCGTGCCCATCGCGCCGTCCAGGATCACGACGCGCTCGGCGAGCGCGGCGTCCAGGGCGGTGCGGGCATCGGGACGTGTGGAGGCCATGACCGGCAAGGCTATCGCCCTGCGTCGCGGCCGGACCGTCCCCGCCGGATCAGCCGCGCACGGGGACCGCGACCACGGTGATCCTGAGGTGCTTGCGGGTGCCCTCGAAGGCCGCGACCCGCGCGATGCGGACACGGTCGCCGCCGCGGCGCAGGGCCCGGGCGTCGGCGCGTGACAGCGTCACCTCACCGGCGAGGGGATACGACGACTGCATCGTGAATGTGGAGGCCAGGCGGCCCGGCCCCTTGGGCACCGCGCGGCCGCGTGCCGCGAGGTCCGCGCGGACCCGCCCGGTGCAGAACGCCCGGCGGCACACGAACCGCAGGGTGATGCGGCCCTTCGCGTCGACGCGCGCGACGCCCACCGCCCGCGGCAGGATGCCGTTGCGCTCACCCGGGCGCGCCGCGTCGATGCGCTCGCAGTCGGGCGGCAGCCCGTCCAGGGGGTCCACCGTCGCGCGATCCGTGCCGGCAACCGTCAGGCCCGCCCGCACGGTGACGGCGTCGAGGCCGTCCGCGCCCGGATCGGTGCCGCAGGACACCTCGTCGGCCTCGCCGTCACGGGAGCGCAGGGCGTCGGCGCCACCGCCCCCGCGCAGCCGGTCCCGGCCGGGACCGCCGTCCAGGGCGTCGTCGCCGCCGAAGCCGTCGATGATGTCGTTCCCCGGGCCGCCCGCCACGTCGTCGGCGGAGACGCCGCCACCGGTGCAGCCGCGGAACCGGTCGTTGCCGGGGCCCAGGTCGGCGACCACCCGCACCGGGGCCGCGCAGGCCAGGGTGAGGTGGTCGTCCTCGTCGCCGAGGTCCGCGCGCACCGTCCGCGGGCCGGTGCCCACCGCGCAGCGCACCGTCGCGGGCTGAACCGACGCAAGGGTGCATCCCGGCCCGGCGGTGGCGAGCACCGTCAGCCGTTCCATGACCGTGAAGGCGCATGCGCCGTCGCACTCCAGGGCGATGGTCACGTCGTTCGCCTCGCCGCGGGGCGCGGTGACCCCCAGGCCTCCGCCGGCCCCGTCGGAGTAGCTCACCGTCACGGCGCCGGCGGCGGTGCCCGCCCAGGCCAGCGAGGCGGCCGCCGCGGCTGCGGCCAGGGTGATCGTCGATGGGCGGGGGAACGCGGACAGGAGGTGACTCCGTGGGAGGAATCGGCGGTTTCGGCGGTACGGGAACCTACACGGCGGCGGCCGGTGGTGGCTTCTGGCAGGTTCCCGCACCGTGAGCACCTACTGCGACGTCGCGCCCGGGCATCCCCTCCACGGCCCGTACCACGACCGCGAGTACGGGGTGCCGGCGCGGGACGACGCCGTGCTGCTGGAGCGCCTGGCGATGGAGATCATGCAGGGGGGCCTGTCGTGGGAACTGGTGCTGCGCCGCCGGGAGGGCATGCGGGACGCGTTCGGCGGCTTCGCGCCCGCCGTGGTGGCCGCCTACGGACCGGCGGACGTGGAGCGCCTGGTCGCCGACGGGCGCATCATCCGCAACCGCCGCAAGGTGGAGGCCATCGTCCACGACGCCGGCGTGGTGGTGGAGCTGTCGGCCGCCCACGGCGGCCTGGCCGGGTGGCTCGACGCGATGCACCCGCTGGACCACGCCGGGTGGGTGCGCCTG
Organism: Thermoleophilia bacterium; assembly: GCA_020848615.1. GTDB lineage: Bacteria > Actinomycetota > Thermoleophilia > Miltoncostaeales > Miltoncostaeaceae. The sequence goes on along the minus strand of JADLHW010000019.1, from coordinate 32,511 downwards.
TTCCGCCGCACGTTCCGCTTCACGGGACCCGAGGTGACCGGCGAGTTCCTCATGTCCCTGGGGTACCTGCCGGGCGCGCACCGCGAGGACTGCCCGGCGTTCGCGCGTATCGCGGCGCTGCGTCCGCCGTGGATGGCACCCTCCCCGGGGTGATCGCCCTGGTGGACATCGACGGCACCCTGCTGCACGGGCGTCCCGTGGCCCACGGCCTGGGGCTGGTGCTCGCCATGCGCGACGTCTACGGCGTGCACGCCGGCGAGGCGGACCTGGTCGCCGTCTCGCCGGGCGGCCGCACGGACCTGGAGATCGGCCTGCGGATGCTCACCGCCGCCGGCGTGCCGGAGGCCGACGCCGTGGCGGGCCTCGCCGAGTGGTGCGAGCGCACCGTCGCCCGGTACCTGGAGATCGCGGGGGACCACCCGGTGCCGAGCGCCGCCGCCGACGCCCGGGACGCCATGGATCTGCTGGCCGCCGCCGGCGTCCGGACGGCGCTGGTCACCGGCAACCTCGAGGAGATCGCCCACCACAAGCTGGAGCTCGCCGGCCTGGGCGGGATCTTCCGGCGCGGGGAGGGCGGCTATGGCGGGGATGCGGTGGAGCGCGCCGAGGTGGTGCGCATCGCGCTCGCCCGGGCGGGCGCCGCACCGGCCGACGGGGTGATCATCGGCGACACGCCGCGCGACATCGCCGCCGCCCGGGGCGCGGGATGCCGGGTGGTGGCCGTCACGACCGGCGCATTCCCGGCGGACGCCCTGCGAGGGGCCGACGTCGTCGCGGCGAACCTCACCCAGGCCGCCCGCAGCGTCATCGACCCGGAGTCTCAGTGAGCGGCGACGACATCGCCCTGCACGCCCCCGCCCTCGCGCCGCCGCCGGAGACGCGGATGACCGAGGTCGTGTTCCCCCAGCAGCTCAACCACCACGGCACGCTGTTCGGCGGGGAGGCGCTGTCGATGATGGACCGCGCCGCGTTCGTGGCCGCCACCCGCCACTGCCGCAGCGAGGCCGTCACGATCGCCGTCGACCAGGTCGACTACGTCGCCCCCGTCCGCCACGGCGAGATCGTGGAGGTCCTGGCACGGGTCGTCGCGACGGGCCGCACCTCGATGACCGTGCGGGTGAGCATGGTGAGCGAGGAGCTCTTGTCCGGCGAGCGGCGCCTGTGCGGGACGGGCCGCTTCGTGTTCGTCGCGATCGACGACGCCGGGAACCCCATCCCGGTGCCGCCCCTGGAGGCCTGAGGGCTCAGTCGCCCCGGTGGCGGATGCGCTCCACGACCGGGCCGGCGAGGATCGCCGCCAGGACGATGCCGGTGGACGTGTAGCCCAGCCACGGGGTGCCCGTGACGATGCCGGTCAGGCCGGGGATGGCACTCACCACCGACGCCGTGGCGAGGCGCGTGGCCTTCTCGGCGCGGTCCGACATGCGCTTGCGCGGCGCGGCGGCCGTCATGCGTCCTCCCATGCCCGGAACACCACCGCGGCGTTGTGGCCGCCCAGGCCGTTGTTCGTGGACAGGGCCGCCCGCAGCGGGACATCCCGGGCGGCGTCCCGCACGTGGTCCACGCCCTCGCACTCCGGGTCGACCTCGGTGAGGCTGATGGTGGGCGGCACGCGCCCGGCCTGCACGGCCATCGCGGTGAGGGCGCCCTCGATGGCGCCGGTGGCGCCCATGCAGTGACCGTGCATCGACTTTGTGGCCGACACCGCGGTGCGGGCCGCCACGTCGTCGCCCAGGGCGAGCCGGATGGCGGTGATCTCGCTGGGGTCACCCGGTTGGCTGGCGCCGCCGTGGGCGTTCACGTAGTCGATCTCCGACGGCTCGATGCCGGCCTCCCGGATGGCCCATCGCATCGCCCGGGCCTGCGAGCGGCCGGTGGGGTCCGGGTCGGTGATGTGGTGGGCGTCGGCGCTGGAGCCGTACCCGGCGAGCTCGCAGATGATGGTGGCGCCCCGTGCGCGGGCCCGGTCGGCGTCCTCCAGGATGAGGGCCGCGGAGCCCTCCCCGATGAGGAAGCCGTCGCGGTGGGCGTCGAACGGCCGGGCGGCGTGCGCGGGGTCCTCGTTGCGGTGCGACAGCACCCGCAGCGCGGTGAAGGCGGCGAGCCAGAACGGGGTGACCATGGCGTCGGTGCCGCCGGCCACGATCACGTCGGCGTCGCCGCGGCGGATGACGGCGGCCGCCGTGCCGATGGCGTCGGTGCCCGCCGCGCAGGCGGTGACGGGGGCGAACACCGGTCCGCGGATCCCCATGTCCATGGCGATCTGTGCGGCCGGGACGTTCCCCATGGAGTGGGGGATCGCGAACGGGGAGATGCGGTCGGGGGAACGCTCCAGCATCGTGCGGTGGTTCTCGTCGCGCACGGTGTTGCCGCCCGTGCCGGTGGCGAACACGCTGCCCACCTCGTGGCCGTCGCCCTCCACCCGGAAGTCCGCGTCCTCGGCGGCCATGTGCGCGGCGGCCAGGGCGAACAGCGTCGCGCGGTCCGCCCGGCGCGCGACGCGCCGGTCGACGAACCGCTCCGCGTCGAACGAGGTGGCCTCGCATGCCATCGTGACGTCGAATCCGCCGGTGTCGAACGCCCGGATGGGCCCGCCGCCGGGAGTGCCCGCCAGGGCGTTCGCCCACACCTCCTGCCGGCCGACGCCCAGGGCGCACACCACCCCGATGCCGGTCACCACCACCCTCCGGGGGCCGTCCCTCACCCGTTCACCTCGGTCATCGCGAGCACCGCGTTGTGGCCGCCGAACCCGAACCCGCTGCACAGCGCCGCGCGCACGTGCTGCTCGCGGGTCGCGGTCACGTGGTCCACGCCCTCGCAGTCGGGGTCCAGGTGCCGCAGGTTGATCGTGCCCGGCACGGTGCGGTCGCGGATGGCGAGCGCGGTGAGCGCCGCCTCCAGGGCACCGGTTCCGCCGACGCAGTGCCCGTGCATCGACTTGGTCGCCGACACCGCCACGCGCCGGGCCCGGTCGGCGCCGAGCGCGGCGATGATGCCGCGCACCTCGGCGATGTCGCCCACCGAGGTGGACGTGGCGTGCGCGTTGACGTGATCGACGGTGTCCGGATCGATGCCGCCGCGCTCGATGGCGATGCGCATCGCGCGGGCCTGCTCCCGGCCGTTGGGCTCCGGCTCGGTGATGTGGTGGGCGTCGGAGGTGGCGCCGTACCCCGCGAGCTCGCAGAGGATGTCCGCGCCACGGGCGACCGCCAGGTCCATGCGCTCCAGCACCAGCACCGCGCCGGCCTCGCCGAGCACGAAGCCGTCCCGGTCGCGGTCGAAGGGCCGGCTCGCGCCCTCCGGGTCGTCGTTGCGGTGCGACATCGCGCGGGACGCGTCGAGCATGCCCAGCGCGAACGGCGACACCGCGGCCTCCGAGCCGCCGGCGAGCATGACCTCGGCGGCGCCCCGGCGGATCACGTCGGCGGCCTCCCCGATGGCGTGCAGGCTGCTCGCGCATGCGGTGAGCACGCAGGACAGCGGGCCCTGCAGGCCCAGCTGGATCGACACCTGCCCGGCGGCCATGTTCGCGATGATCGTGGGCACGGCCACGGGCGACACCCGGTCCGGCCCGCGCTCCAGGAAGATGCGGTGCTGCTCCTCGTAGGTCTCGTTGCCGCCGTTCCCGGTGGAGATGACCGCGCCGATGCGCTCCGGGTCGTCTCCCACCGTGAGGCCGGCGTCGTCCAGGGCCATCCGGCCGGCCGCGACCGCGAACTGGCTGCTGCGGTCCATGCGCCGCGCCGCCCGCCGGTCGATGAAGTCCAGCGGCTCGAAGTCCTTCACCTCGCAGGCGATCCTCGCGCCGTGCCCGGAGGCGTCGAACCGGGTGATGGGGCCCGCGCCCGACCGGCCCTCGCGAGCGGCGGCCCACACGGCCTCCCGGCCGATGCCCAGCGGGCACACCAGGCCGATGCCCGTCACCGCGACACGTTGCTCCAGCGGTCGTCCGCTCACAGATTCAGTCCCCCGTCGACCATGACCACGGTACCCGTGACGAACGCCGAGCGCTCGGAGCAGAGGAAGGCCACCGGCCCGGCGATGTCCTCCGGTTCCCCGAGCCGCCCGAGGGCGGTGCGGTCCCGCAGCTCCCGCTGCTGGGGCTCCGGCAGCACATCGGTGAGGCGCGTGCGGATGAAGCCCGGGGCCACCGCGTTCACGCGGACCCCCGAGGGCCCGAGCTCGTCGGCGAGGCTGCGCACCAGGCCGATGATGCCCGCCTTGGATGCCGCGTAGTTCACCTGCCCCGCGTTGCCGTGGACGCCCACCACGGAGGTGAGCGCCACGATGCTGCCCCGGCCGCGCTGCGCCATGCCGGGCGCCACCGCCCGGATGGTCGCGAACGTGCCGTCCAGGTTCACGGCGATGGGCGCCCGCCAGTCCTCGGCGCTCATGCGCAGGGCGAGGCCGTCGCGGGTGGTGCCGGCGTTCACCACCAGGGCGTCCGGGAGACCCAACTCCTCCTCCAGCTCCCCCATCGCCGCGGCGACGGTCGCGGGCTCGCGCGCCTCGGCGCGGCGCACCGCGGCCCGCCGGCCCGCCTTCGCGACGCGGGCCGCGGTGTCCTCGCAGGACGCCCGGTCCGCCGCGTAGGTGAGCCCCACGTCCCAGCCGGCCTCGGCGAGCGCCACCGCGCAGGCGGCGCCGATGCCCCGGCTGGCGCCGGTCACGATCGCGGTGGGCACCAGTGCGTCACCGGCTCGTGAGCGCGGCGATCCCCGGGAGGTCGTCGGGAGTGCCCAGGTGCAGCCCGTGCACGTCGCTGCGCACGCGGCGGACCAGGCCCACCAGGACGCTGCGCGGCCCGAACTCCACGAACCGGTCCACGCCCATGTCCAGCGCGGTGCGCACGGACTGGGTGAACCGGACCGGGGCGGTGAGCTGCTGGGTGAGGATGGTGCGGACCCGCTCGGTCCCCGCCTCCAGGGCCGCGGTGGTGGCGGAGAGGAACGGCATGTTCGGCGCGTTCACCCGCACGCCGGACAGCGCCTCGCGCAGGCGCTCCGCGGCGGGGGCCATGACGCTGGAGTGGAAGGCGCCGTCCACGTCCAGCAGCCGGATCTTGATGTTGCGGGCGCGGGCGATCTCCTGCAGGCGCTCCATGCCGCGGTGCAGGCCGCTCGCCACGATCTGGCCCGGGCAGTTGTAGTTGGCGGGCCACACGTCGCCTGCCTCGGCGCAGAGGGCCTCGGCCTCCTCGTCGCTGGCGCCCAGCAGGGCGGCCATCCGGCCCGGCACCCGCTCCGCCACCTCGGTGGTGGCGTTCACGCGCTCCTGGACCAGTCGCAGCGCCTCGGCGAAGTCCAGCGACCCCGAGGCCACCAGCGCGCCGTACTCGCCCAGGGAGTGGCCCATGGTGAGGTCGCCCGTGACGCCGTGCTCGGCCGCGACGCGCCAGGCGGCCACCGAGTTGGTGAGCACCGCCGGCTGGCAGTGGTCGGTGCGCATGAGGGAGTCCTTCGGACCCTCGAAGCAGATCCGCGCCAGGTCGTAGCCGAGGAGGTCGTTGGCCTCCTCGAACGTGCGGCGGGCGACGGGGAACACCCGCGACAGCTCGGCGCCCATGCCGACCTGCTGGGATCCCTGCCCGGGGAACATGAGCGCGATCTTGCCGCGTTTTGGCTGAGCGTCTCCCACGTCAGCCAGCGATTCTACGCGGGAATCCGTGGTCCGCGCCAATCCCGGGCGACATCACGGGACGAACGTCGTCACGGTCTGGGTGATCGTGGAGTCGCCGCCGCTCGCGAGCAGCATCACCACCACCACGATCGCGACGAGCGCGACCCCGCCCCCGCCCAGCAGCATCCACGGGGGGATGGCGCTCCGGGAGGGGCCGGATGCGGCGCCCCGCCGGGGCGGCGGCGCGGCCTGTGGCGGCGGCGGGGACCCCGCCGGGGGCGACACCGGCGGCGGCGGCTGCGACCCGGCGCCCGGGGACGGCGGCGGAGGCGGCGGGGGCGGGGGCGGGGTGCTGCTGCCCGCGGTGGGGGCGACCTGCTGGGGCGGCGGCTGGCTCACCAACGTGGGGGCCGTCGCCATCGTCCAGGCGGGGCTGTGCTGCAGCGCGCCGGTGAGCTCCTCCACGAAGCCCACGGACGTGGCGGGCCGGTGGGCCGGGTCCTTCGCCAGCGCCCGGGCGAACACCTCGTCCACGCCGGGTCCCAGCTCCGGGCGGCGCCGGCTGGGCGGCACGTGCGGTTCGTGCAGGTGGGCGTAGAGCAGCGCGGTGCGGTCGGCCTGGTCGAAGACCGACCGGCCGGTGAGCGTCTCGTACGCCACCACCGCGAGGGCGTAGCGGTCGGCGGCGGCCGTGAGCGCGGAGCCCTTGATCTGCTCCGGCGCGACGTACTCGAGGGTGCCCATCCACACGCCGCTGCTGGTGAGCTTGCTGCCCTCGATGGCGCGGGTGAGCCCGAAGTCCGACAGGTACGCGTGGTCGCCGGGGCCCAGCAGGATGTTCGCGGGCTTGATGTCCCGGTGCACGAGGCCGGTGCCGTGCGCGTAGTCGAGGGCCTCGGCGACCTGCCGCAGGATCGACATGGCGCGCTGCGCGGACAGGCCCTGCCCGCTGCGGATCACGCCGTCCAGGCTGGGGCCGTCGACGAACTTCATCGACAGGAACGCCAGGCCGTCGGCCTCCCCGGCCTCGTACACGGGGATGACGTGCGGGTGGTCGAGGTTGGCGGCGGCGATGCCCTCGCGCTTGAACCGCTCCAGGAACGAGGGGTCCGCGGAGAGCTGGTGGGACACGATCTTCAGGGCGACCTGCCGCTGGAGCGCCAGCTGGGTCGCCCGGTACACGACGGCCTGGCCGCCGCGTCCCAGCTCCGACTCGATGCGATACCCCTCGAGGATGCGGCCGATCATGTCGCTCAATCCGGCTCCCCCTCGGGCTTCGGCGGCACACTAACACTACGATTCGGGGCCATGACGACCGCACCCCTCATCCCCCTCGGGCAGTTCTTCGACAACCCGGAACGGGCCGCCGCGCGCCTGTCGCCCGATGGCCTGACGATCTCCTACATCGCCCCCCGCGACGGAATCCTCAACGTGTGGGTGTCGCACCGGAACGGCGGGGGAGACCGGCCCGTCACCGATGACCGGGACCGCGGGGTGCGCAGCTACTTCTGGTCGCGGGACGGCCGCTGGATCGTCTACGTGCAGGACCAGGGCGGCAACGAGAACTACCGGGTGTACGCGGTGGACCCGCAGGACCCGGACAGGGTGCGCGACCTCACGCCGTTCGAGGGGGTGCGCGCCGGGATCGTGGCCGCTCCCCGCGACACGCCGCGGCACATGCTGGTGTCACTCAACCTGCGCGACGCGACGGTGTTCGACGTGTACCGCCTCACCATCGCCACCGGGCGGCTGCGCATGGTCGCCCGGAACCCGGGCAACGTGATCGGCTGGACCGCGGACCGGACGGGTGCGCTGCGGGCGGCCCATGCGCAGACCCCGGAGGGCGACTACGAGGTCTGGGTGCGGGACGACGAGGCCGCCGAGTGGCGCACCGTCGCGGCGTACTCCAATGAGGACAAGGGGTACGTGTTCGGGTTCACCCCGGACGGCGCCCGGCTGTGGGTGGGCTCCGCCAGGGGCACCGACCTGCTGCGGCTGGTGGAGCTCGACCCGGCGACCGGCGCGGAGCGCGTGGTCGACGGTGACGAGGAGGCCGACCTGTCCGGCCCCTGGGTGTCGGACCGCACCGGCGAGCTGCTCGCCACGTTCTACCTGCGCGACCGCACGGTGGTGAAGGCGTACGACGACGACTTCCGGGACGACTGGGAGGCCGTGCGGGCCCTGCATCACGGCGACCCCGGGGTCACCGGGCAGGACGCCGAGGAGACCTCGTGGATCGTGTCGTTCGACGACGACCGCGACCCGGGCGCCACGTTCCTGTTCGACCGGCGCACGCGGGAGTCCCGGTTCCTGTTCCGCCCGCGGCCGTGGCTCGACCCGGCGGCGCTGGCACCCATGGAACCGGTGCGGATCCCGTCCCGGGACGGCCTGAGCCTGCCGAGCTACCTCACCCTGCCGGTCGGCGCGCGGGCGCACCTGCTGCCGACGGTGCTGTACGTGCACGGCGGCCCCTGGGCGCGCGACGCCTGGGGATACGACCCCATCGCCCAGTTCCTGGCGAACCGCGGGTACGCCGTGCTGCAGGTGAACTACCGCGGGTCCACGGGGTTCGGGAAGCGCTTCACCCATGCGGCCGAGCGGGAGTTCGCCGGGAAGATGCACGACGACCTCATCGACGGCGTGGACTGGGCGGTGCAGCAGGGCATCGCCGACCCGGCACGCGTCGGGATCTACGGCGGGAGCTACGGCGGGTACGCGGCGCTGGTGGGGGTCACGTTCACCCCCGACGTGTTCGCCGCGGCGGTGAGCTTCGTGGGGCCGTCGAGCCTGGTGACGCTGGCGAGGTCCTTCCCGGCGTACTGGCGGCCGCTGCTCGCCAGCACGTGGTTCCGGTACGTGGGCGACCCGGACGACCCCGACGACCTGGCCGACATGGAGCGCCGCTCCCCGCTGAACTTCGTGGACCGCATCACCACACCGCTCATGGTCATCCAGGGTGCGAACGATCCCCGCGTGACCAAGCAGGAGAGCGACCAGATCGTCGCGGCCCTCAGGGAGCGCGGCGTGGACGTGGAGTACATCTGCAAGGAGGGGGAGGGCCACGGCTTCGTGAAGCCCGAGAACCGCATGGAGGCGTACGGGGCGATGGAGCGGTTCTTCGCCAAGCACCTGGGAGGGCGGGCGCTCGAGCCCGCCTGACGCGCCCCAACGGCGCTGGGCCGTCCTCGCCTGCGCGATGGTGGCCCAGGCGGGGGCGTCGTCCCTCCCCTTGGGGCTGCCGGCCCTGGGCCCGCACCTGCGCGGGGAGTTCGGGCTGTCACTGGCCTGGCTGGGCGTGCTCCTGGCGACGCCCACCATCGGCTACGCCCTCACCATGTTCGCGTGGGGCGCGCTGGCCGACCGGTTCGGTGAGCGACCGGTGCTGGTGGGCGGCCTCGCCGGATGCGGGGCGGTGCTCGTGGCCGCGTCGGCGGCCGGCTCGCCGGTGGTGCTGGGGGTGATGCTCGTGGGCGCCGCGGCCCTCGGGGCGTGCGCGCCGGTGGCGAGCGGGCGTGCCGTGGTGGCGTGGTTCCCGGTGGCCGAGCGCGGCCGGGCCCTGGGCCTGCGGCACACCGCGCCCATGGCCGGTGGGGCGATCGGCGCCGTGGTGCTGCCCGCGGCCGCCGCGGTGGCGGGCACCGCGGGGGCGATGGTGGCGCTGGCCTGCATGGCGGGTGTCGGGGCGCTGGCGTCGTGGGGCGTCCCGGAACCGCCGGGCGGCGGGGAGCCGGGGCCGCGCGGCGCGGTGCGCGGCCACCCGGCGGGCGACCGGCTGGTGTGGCTGCTCGCGGCCGGGGGCGCCCTGGTGATCGTGGGTCAGGCCGTGCTGCTGCGGTTCCAGCCCTCGTACCTGCACGACGAGCGCGGGTGGTCGGAGGGTGCCGCGGCGGCGATGCTGTCGGCCACGCTCCTGGCGGCGGCCGGCGCCCGCGTGGTCGCGGGGATGGTGAGCGACCGCCACGGCAACCGCATCGCGGTGCTGCGCGGCCAGGCCCTGGGGGCGGGCGCCCTGCTGCTGGGGACCGGGCTGCTCCTGGGCCTGCCCTCGGTGGTAGCCGCCCTGCTGCTGCTGGGCGCCGCGGTCCTCACCATGGCGGGCAACGGGGTGGCGTACGCGGCGGTGGCGGAGGTCGCGCCCGACCGTACGGGCGCCGCCCTGGGCCTGTACGCCACGGTGCTCATCGTGGTGGTCTCCGTCGCCCCGGCCGTGTTCGGCCTGGTCGCCGGCGACGTGCCGTGGACCCTGGCGTTCGCCGCCCTGGCGGCGTTCCCCGCGGCGGGTGGCCTGGTGCTGGTGCGCGCCGACCGGCTGAACCGCCGCCGCGCCGCCGGGCCGCCCATGCCGTCCGGCGCGCCCGCCACCGCGGTCGAGGGCGCCTGACCGGCCCGGCCGGGCCGCGTCCGTCAGGCGATGCCGCGGTCTCCGAGGCGCCGCATCCCGCCCGGGCGCTGCGGCGTGACGGACACGGGGCGGGGCCGGGCGACGAGGCGGGGCGCCTGGAACCGCGGTGCCTCGCGGGGGGCGTCCTCCCCCAGCAGCCGTGCCCACCCCAGGTACCGGCGGCATTCGGGACACAGCGCCGTGCCGGCCTCCGCCGGGCCGTTGCACCGGTCGCACGTCCACCCGCGGATCTCGTTCTCCACGAGCTCCAGGCCGCCCTCCCGCATGAGCGCGGCGATCTCGTGGCTCTGGAATCCCCCGGTGCGCATGAGGTCGCCCAGGGGCATGGTCGCGCGCTCGTCCATCACGTCGCGGGCCCGCAGGGCGGTGCGGCTGACGTCGGAGGCGAGGCGGCCACCTCCGCGCAGGGCGAGGTGGTGGGCGGTGTCGGTGAGGCGGACGTGGGTCTCGGCGGTGATCGGCATGCCCACCGTATCGGCCGTGCCCCGTGGGTGCGCCGTCCCACGTAGAGCATGTGCCCACACCTCGCGGCGAGGACCCTCGGGGACCCGTGCCCGGCGGGTCACGCGGGTTCGGTGTCCCACCATTCGGCGCCCGCGATGACCGGGTAGATGCGGCGCTCGTCGTACCGGTCCACCTTCACCTCCAGCCGGCGGCCCACCGCGACCTCGCCGACGCGGTCCTCCGGCACCTCCCACCCCACCTCGACGGTGCGGTTGGGGCCCTGGTAGCTCGGTGGCTCCACCTCCAGGCGCAGCCGCAGCGGGACGCCGTCGCGGTGGTGACGCATCGCGCCCCGGTGGACGTGCAGGACCGTCGCATGCGTGGGCACCGCCCGCTGGACGCGCCGCCGTTCCTCCGTCGCCCACCGCCGTGACGACCGGTACGCCAGCCACCCGCCGCCCAGGCCCACCAGCAGCGCGATGAGCAACTCCAGCCATGCCATGTGGGCGATGATAGGAAACGTGGCGGCGGAGACACGCGGAACACGGGCGCTTCGCGCCTCGGGGGTGGCGTTCACCGTCCACACGTACCGGCACACCGCGAAGGGGGCGATCCCCGCCGCGGAGGCGCTGGGGATGGATCCGGCCCGTGTCGCGAAGACCCTGGTCATCGAGGCCGACGGGGCCCCGGCGTTCGCGGTCCTGCCGGGCGACGTGGAGCTGTCCCTGAAGGCCGCGGCCCGGGCCCTGGGGGCCAGGTCCGCCGCGATGGCGCAGCCCGCCGCCGCGGAGCGCCTCACCGGCTATGTCACCGGCGGCATCTCCCCGTTCGGCAGCCGCAAGGAGCTGCCGGTGCTGGTGGAGGCCCGGCTGATGAACCACCCCACCATCCTGGTGAACGCCGGCCAGCGCGGCGTCCTGGTGGAACTCGCACCGGGCGACCTGGTCGAGGCGGCCGCCGCAACCGTCGCCCATATCGTCGGCGAACCGCACCCCGACAGCCGAGTCGACACCGCAGGAAGCAACTCTCGGTACCGGCGAGGACGCTGATCCCGTTCAGGCGCAGAGCGGCCCATTGTGGATGGCGAGGGTCGGGATCCGGGAGCCACCGACGGCGACCTCAGATCAGTTCCAGGCGGGCGCAAGCCGTGGTTCCTGAGGCCAACGGCTCCGAACGCGCGCACGGGCGGCGCTTGCGCGAGTCGACCAGGCCATGAGAAGCCAGGTCGACCAGGCGACAAGAAGCCCAGGCAATCTAGTCCACGACGCGGCTCGCCCCGGACGCGTCCTTGGCGACGCGGATCACCGACCCCAGGCGTTCCGCGACGCCGGGCAGGTGGGTGATGACGGCGATGAGCCGCCCCTCCCCGGCGAGGCGCTCCACGCCGGCGAGGGCCTGCTCCAGGGACTCCGCGTCGAGGGTGGAGAAGCCCTCGTCCAGGAACAGGCAATCCAGTCGGCCGCCGGATTCGGCGGCGATGTCCGACAGGCCCAGGGCCAACGCCAGGCTCGCCAGGAAGCGCTCGCCGCCGCTGAGCGTGGACGCCGATCGGGCGCGTTCCCCGCGGCGCAGGTCGAGCACCGCCAGGGGGTCGGGCTCCTTGCCGGAGAAGCGGTACGCGCCCGCCGACAGCTCCTGCAAGCGGGCGGATGCCCCGGCGGCCAGCCGCTCCCGGTAGCGCCCCAGCAGGTAGCGCGGGAAGCCGTTGGCCTGCAGGTCCCTGGCGACGGTGGCGAACAGCCCCGCCTCGGCGCGCGCGGACGCCTCGATGGCGCGCAGCCGGGACGCCTCGCCCGCCGCCGCCTCCACGGCGGCCAGGTGCTGGCGGGCCTCGCCGCGGGCGCGCTCAGAGGCGCGCAGCGCGGCGGGCAGCGACGCCGCGTCGGTGACACCCAGGACCCCGCCGCGCGCGACCAGCTCGTCCTCTGTCTCCCCGGTGGCCGCGACGGCGGCGACCGTGGCATCGTCGAGGTCCGCCGCGGCCCGGTCGGCCGCCGCGGCGAGGGCGCCGCACGCGTCCAGCAGGCCCTCCGCGTCCAGGTCGTCTGCGGGCGCCGGCAGCCCCGTCGCGGCGGCGACGCGGGCCGTCGCGGAGCGCAGCGCGCCGACCTCGCCCGCCTCCACCGCGTGCACCGCCTGAAGGGCCTCGGCGGCGCGCCGATCGGCCGTTGCGGCGCGCCCCGCGGCGGCGTCCGCGTCGCCCTCGGCCTCCCGCAGCTCCGAGACCGCGGCGGAGAGCGCGGCACCGGCGTCGGCCTCGGCCCCCCACGCCCCGAGGCGGCGACGGTCGTCCTCCAGGCGGGCCCCGTCGCCGTCGATGCGGCGCAGCTCCTCGCCCAGCGCGCCCTCCCGTCCCGCGATGGCCGTGGCCTCCGCCTGGTGCAGGGCCCGCTGCTCGTCGAGGTGGGCCTGCAGGGCCGTCACCCGCTCCTGTGCGGCGCTCAGCGCGGCGTCGTCCGGCACGGCGCCGGCCCGTGCCAGCGCGGCATCGGCGTCGTGCAGGGCGGCACGGGCCCGGTCGGCGTCGGCCACCGCCGCGGCACGGGCGCCGCCGGTGCCCCGCTCCCGCGAGGCGGCGGCGTCGGCGGCCGCGCGGAGGGCGAGGAGGTCGCCCGCCTCCTCCGGCGGGTGGTCGCCCACCGCGCCGCCGCACACCGGGCACGGGTCGCCGGGTGCCAGCCCGGCGCGCACGGCCAGTGCCGCGTCGCGGCGCATCGCGGCCTCCAGGGCGGCCTGCGCCTCCCGTCGCTGGGCCGCCGCGGCGTCGTGGGCGGCGATCGCCGTGTCGCGAGCGGCGTCGGCCGCCTCGACGGCGTCCCGCGCCGCCTCCGCGGCGGACGCCGCGGACCTCGCGCCGCGCAGGCCCTCGAGCTCCGCGGCGGCGGTCGCGAGCCCGGCGGCGGTCTCGGTGCCCTCCGCGACCAGGCGCTCCAGTCCCTCGCGTCGGCCCGCGATCTCCGCGCCGGCGGCCCCGGCGGCACGCCGGCGTTCCGGCAGCTCGGCCTCGATCTCCCGGATCCGGGCGGCGACCTCGCCCAGGGCGGCCAGGTCGGCGGCCGCTCCGCCGTGGCGCATCCGGAGCATCTCGCGTCCCGCCGCCGCCGTGTCCCGGTCGCGCGTCGCGGCGTCGCGCTCGGCCTCGGCCGCGGCGACCGCCGCGCGCGCGGACCCCAGGCGGGTGCGCAGCGCGTCCCGGTCGGCCGCCGCGGGCAGCGTGGCCGCGGCGCGCCGCGTGGCCTCCGCCGTCGCCGCCGCACGCGCGGCGGCCTCGCGCAGCGCCTCGGCCCGTTCCGCCAGCGGGCGCAGCGCCCGGAGGACCGCGGCCGCGGCCGCCGCCGACCGCGCCGCCCGCGCCGCCGCGGCCCGGACGGCCGGGGCGTGGCCGGGCAGTCCGGCGGCGGCCTGCGCGACGCCCTGGGCCTCGCCCTCCAGCGTGCTCTGGCGCCGCTGCGCCGCCTGCCGGGCGCCGTCCATCGACGCCACCGAGAACAGCTCCCGCAGGATGCCGTCCCGGTCGCGCGGCTGGGCGCCCAGGAACTGGGCGAACCGCCCCTGGGCCAGCAGGACGGCGCTGGTGAACGCCTCGAAGCTCATGCCCACCAGCTCCCGCAGGCGCTCGTCCACGCGGTCGGCGTGCGTCTCGGTGACGTCCCCGCCGTCCCGTTCGAGCCGCTCCAGCAGCTGGGCGGGGTCCGGCGCGTCCTTGCCGTACCGCCGGGTGGCGCGCCACACCTGGTCCCGCAGGGCGAACGTGAGCCGCACCTCGCCGTGGGTGTGCCCCAGGGTGAGCAGGTCGCGGGGGCGTCCGTGCTCGGGGGTCTTACCGAATAGGACGAACGCGATGGCGTCCAGCAGCGAGGTCTTGCCGGCCCCGGTGTCCCCGGCGATCACCACCAGGTCATGGGGGCGCCAGTCCACCACCTCGTGCTCGTACGAGCGGAACGCGACCAGCTCCAGCTCCAGCGGCCTCATGTGTCGGCCGCGTTGGCGTCGGCGTCGGCGAGGGCCTGCTCGAACGCCTTCCGCAGGCGCGGCGACAGGGCGCGGTCCTGCTCCCGGTACCACTCCTCGTACAGCTCGGGGAGCGGCCGCACCGGGGCGTCACCGCCCCCGTCGGCGCCGCCGGCTCCGGGCACCGCCGCGGGATACCGCGGTTCGATGCGCAGGGCGTCGGGCACCTCCGTCCGCACCTGCCGCACCAGGTCCAGCACCGCGTGCTCCAGCTCCACCTCGCACAGCAGCCAGGCGCGCGGGTGCGCGGCGGCGAGCTCGGCCAGCCGGTCGATGGGCCCCCGGATGCGGGCCAGCGGCCGCGCCGCGACCAGCGGCACCTCCCGGAACGTGGTGCGCTGCCCGGAGATCTCCACCACGCAGGCGGTCTTGTCGTGGTTGTCCTCGCTGAAGTCCAGCGCCAGCGGGCTGCCCGCGTACCGCGCGGCCCCGCCGGAGCGAATCGCCTGCGGCCGGTGGACGTGGCCGAGCGCGACGTAGTCCAGGTCGGTGGGCAGGGCGTGCGGGGACACCGCGTAGGTGATGCCCATCGTCATCTCGCGCTCGCCGCCGCCCGCCACGGCACCGTCCACCATGAGGTGCCCCACCAGCACCGCGGCGCCCCCCTCGCGCTGCCGCCGGTCGCGCAGCTCCCGCGCGTAGTCGTCCAGCACCGCCCGGCACAGGTCGGCGTACGTGGCCTTCGACAGCTGCGCCGACGTCCCGAGCTCTGTCCGCAGGCGCGCGGGCTCCGGCCACGGCAGCAGGGCGGCGTGCAGGAGCCCGGCCCGGGTCTCCACGCTCACCACCGCCTCGCCGGCGTTCTGGACCCGGCCGGCGATGTGGATGCCGCGGGCCACGAGATACGGGCGCAGGGCGTTCCACAGGTCGGGGTCGTCGTGGTTGCCCACCGCGACGAGTACCGGCCCCAGACGGGCCAGGCCCTCCAGCACGGCCAGGCAGTCGCCCAGGGCGACGGGGTCCACGTGGCGGCGGTTGAGCAGGTCGCCGGCCACCAGCACCGCGTCCACCTCGTGGGCGCGGCCCACCTCGGTGATCTCCTCCAGGGCGGCCCGGGCCTCCTCCCGCCGGTCCAGCCCGTGCAGGCGCTTGCCCAGGTGCCAGTCGCCGGTGTGGAGGAGCTTCACTTACCCGAACTGGGCGATGGCGTCCTGGGCCCGTCCGGCCTGCGCCACCTCGCCCGCCGCGGTCGCCCACGGCGGGAACGGGAACTCCACGGCCAGCGGCGCGGGGACGCTGGGCTGGCTCACCAGCACCCGGCCCTGCATGAGCAGCCGGGCACGGGCCCGGGTGGCGGGGTTGAGCCACCCGTACTCGCTGCGCTCGGCCTCCGCGGGGTCCAGGCGGCCGGTGATGCGCACCGCGGCGTTCTGGGTGACCTCGGGGGCCACCAGCGACGCCTGCTGCTGGGCGCCCACCAGGATCACGCCCAGCGACCGGCCGCGCTGGGCGATGTCGATGAGCGTCTCCTTGATGGGGCTGCTGCCCTCCCGCGGCGCGTACTTGTTGAGCTCGTCGAGCACCACGAACTCGATGGGGTCGCGGGTGCCGCGCTCCTTCGCCGCGAACGTCTGGGACAGCAGGGTGCCCACCACGAACCGCTGGGCGAAGTCGTGCAGGCGGGTGAGGTGCACCACGGCCACCGGCGGCTCGTTCTGGGCGGCCTCCCCGCGCGGGATCGCCATGGCGTCCGACCGCACCAGGCCCCGCAGGCGGTGCGCGGCGGACTGCAGGCGGCGGGTGAACGCCCCCACGGTGCCGGCGGCGGCGTTGCCCACCCACGGGCGGGCGTCCCCCGTGCGCATGAGCTCGTCGTCGCCCAGCAGCTCCACGAGCCACTCCACGAGGCCCTCGAGGTCCGAGAACGGGCCGGCGGCCAGCTCGCCCGCCTGCCGCGCCGTGCGCCGTTCGGGGTCCCCGGGCACCGGGCCCGGCATGAGCCCCACCGAACCGGGATACCCGTCCACCGGCACCGCGCGGCGCAGCAGCTCCCCGCGCACGCGCTCCTCCACGAACGACAGCTGGGAGCGCATGTCGCTCGCGTCGGTGAAGCAGAACCGCAGCAGGCCCTCGGTGACGAACCGCCACGGCGTCCAGCCGAACACCCGCACGTCCTGCAGGCGGGTCTCGCAGTCGGGCATGCCGGGCGCGCCCGGCCGGGGCGGCGCCCAGAAGCCCACGTCCGGGAACCCTCCGATGTGGTCCAGGCCAAGGGCGGTCCAGCGGGCGTCCAGGTCGGCCCGGTCGGGGCGCTCCGCGTACCTCCGGTTGTCCCGGTCGATGTGGAGGAGGTCCTCGCCCTTGACGTTGAAGATGAGCACCCGCACGCGGCGGCGCATGTCGGGGTGGGCCAGCAGCAGGCGCACCAGCGCCAGGGCCGTGGAGGTCTTGGTGGCGACCCCGCTGATGCCGCTGATCGACACGTGGCCGCCCTTGGTGCCGTCCAGGAAGTCCAGGTCCAGGCGGATGGGCAGCCCGTCGCGGCCCAGGCCCATCGCCAGGGTGCGGGTCATCGTGTCCTCGTACAGGGCGCGCTCGCGCTCCTCGCCCCGGGCGCGGCGGGCCACCACGCCGGGGTGCGGCGCGATCCACCGCTCCGGGTCGACGCGCACCACCTGCACCTCCGCGGTGCGCACCAGCTGCGCCGGCATCTGCCCCGCGGTGTACGCCTGAGTGTCGCTGGGCATCGAGGCGCCCTCCAGCTGGGCGTAGGCCTCGGTGACGACGCCGTAGGTGGTGACCTCCCCGGCGGGGTCCGGGGTGGTGACGGCCACCAGGTCGTCCACCTCCAGCGAGGCGTCCTCGTCGATGCCCACCTGGAACGACTGGCTGCTCGCCGCCTGGTGCCCCAGGACGACGCCCACCGGACCGCCGTCGGCCGTCATGCGGCGGCGGTGAGGGCCGCCGGGACGGGCAGCGGTGCGGCGTCGGGCGCCGCGTCCTCCAGCCATGCTCCCGCCGCGGCCTGGCGCACGGCGCGCAGCGCGAGCTTGCGGTCGCCCATGCGGTGCCGCAACCGGCCCTCGAGGGTCATGATGGGCACCATGTTCTGCGGGGCCCGCGGGTCGCGGTGCGGGCGGCCGGCGTACCGGGGCAGCTCCGCCGTGGCGCGGTCGGCCAGCGTGCGGGCGGCCTCCAGGCCCAGGGCGCGCGGCGCCTCGCCGCGCAGGATGCCGGCCCAGCCGCCCTCGCCCACACCGGGCAGGCGCTGGTACCAGGACAACCGGTCCTCGCCGATCGCGAACAGCGGGGTGCGCTCGCCCACCGCCAAGCGCGACACCACCATGCCGTACTCGCCCTCCAGGTAGATGCGGTGGTGCGACTTCACGGCGCCCACCACGGGGCCGTGCGTGTCGCGCACGAAGCTGAGGCGCCCGTCGAGCACGATGAGCCGCTCCGGGGAGGCCCACCGCTCGGCGAGCTGCAGCTCCAGCTCGCCGCGCATCTGCCCGACGCGGCGGGCCAGGGCGAACGGGTCGCGGCCGGAGCCGGCCCGCGGGTCCCACCGGAACGCCCCGGCGGGCGGGAGGTGCAGGCAGCGGTCGCCCTCGCAGATCGCCGCGCGCCGCACGTGCAGGTCGACCACCTCGGCGCGGTCGCCGTGTCCGGCCCGCACCGCACCGGCGGCCACCGCGAACGCCACGCCCGCCAGCGGCCGCGGGTCGTCGGCCTGCGACACGGTGAGCCACGCCTCGATCTGCTGGGCGCCGTCGATGAACAGCAGCTCGCCCGCCGGGCGGGCCCGCGGGCGCAGGGGCGCCCAGGCCACCGGCTCGACGTCGGTGCGCACGTCGGCGGCGTCCATCTCGGAGGCGTCGAGGCCGGGGCCGTAACCCGGGTCCGCGACGTGGATCGACAGCCTGGAGGAGGGGTCCGGCATCGGTCCACTGTAGTCCGCCGCGCGGACGGGCCGACGAATCGCCGGAATCGCCGATCCTGGTCGTGGCGGACCCGCGTCCGCACCGTGCGCCGGGGCGGCTGGCATCCTCCCGCCTCAGAACGGGCCCCGTGACGCCCGATGGGGCCGTCGCAGCCGAGGGACGACAGGAGGACCGGGTGTCGAAGAAGCTCATCGGTGTGATCGTGGCGGCCGCCGTCGCGGTCGTCGCCGTGCTGGTCGTGGTGCAGCTGTCCGGGAGCGACGGCCCCACCGCGGACCAGTTCGCCCAGAGCGCCACGGAGGTGGAGGCGCAGCTGAAGGGCATCCCCCAGGACGGGGCCACGCTCGGCAGGGCCAACGCGCCGGTCACGCTCACCGAGTTCGTCGACTTCAAGTGCCCGTTCTGCCGTGACGCGGCGCTCGGGCCCATGAAGCGGGTGATCACCGACTACGTGAAGACGGGCAAGGTCAAGGTCGTGCTCAAGCCCATCCGGCTGGGCGCCTCGGCGGGGCAGGGCAGCCGCCTGGGCCCGGACTCCGAGCGCGGGGCGCTGGCGGGCCTGGCGGCCGCCGAGCAGGACAAGATGTGGCAGTTCACGGAGATCCTCTACGCCCACCAGGGCGACGAGAGCACCGAGTGGATCACGGACTCGATCGTCGAGGACATCGTGAAGGCGTCCGGAGCCGACGTGGACGAGTGGAAGTCCGACTACGCCCAGGACTCGGTGGTGGACGAGATGTTCGCCAACGAGGCCGACGCGACCGCCGCGAACTACACCGGCACCCCGTGGTTCGTCGCCACCGGCCCGGGCGGCACAAAGAGCTTCAGCGAGAGCGAGGACTACTCGGTGTTCTCGACCAACCTGGACGCCGCCGCCGCGAAGCAGTAGCACGGCGGCCGGAGGTGTCTCGGGACCGTCCCGGGGCGCCTCCGGCCGGACCCTCAGCGGTGCCCGCGCGGCAGGATGTGCCCCAGCAGCCAGTCGCGCCACTCGGCGAGGCCCTGGTCGGACTGCTCGGCCGACACGGCGAAGACGCCGACGTCGGGGCAGCACTCGCGCAGCCGCTCACGGGCGGCATCCACGTCCGCGGCGGACGCCAGGTCGGCCTTGGTGAGCACCACGGCCTGCGCCTCGCGGACCGCCTCGGGCGGCAGGGACGCGGCACCGGCGACGGGCACCACCAGCACCTGCAGGTCGCCGCCCGGTCCGCCCCGCGCCTCCGGGGCGCGATCGCGGTCCTCCACCAGCACCACCTGCACGTCCCCGAGGGCGCGAACGGCGTCACGCAGGCCGGCGCGCCAGTGGGCGCGCGGGTCGGTGATGGTGGTGGTGCCGTCCACGGTCTCGCTCACGGGCGCCGACCCGGGCTCGGCGTCGGCCCGCACCACGCCGGCCTCGCACTCCCGCAGCAGCGGGATGGTGCGCATGAGGAGGGTGGACTTGCCGGCGTCCGCGGGCCCCACCAACAGCACCACCAGCGCCCGGTTCGAGGGGCGGTCGATGCCGCGGGCCAGGGCGGCGCGCACGATGCCGAGCACGTCGGAGCGGGTGAGCATGCCCACGGCCCGGCCGTCCTCCACCACCACCGCGGCCTCCCGGTCCTTCAGCAGGGCGGCCACCGCGTCCTCGGCGTCGTCGTCCGGGGAGGCGGCGTGCACGGACTCGGGGCCCAGCAGCACCAGCGGGCCGTCGTCGGTGGCGATCCACAGGCCGGCCAGGCGGTCGCCGTCCATGAGCGGCAGGTGCCGCACCCTGGCGGTCTCCACGAGCCGGGCGAGGTCCTCCGGGGAGGCGTCGCGGCCCACGGTGAGGGGGCGGCGGGTCATGATGTCGCGGAGCCTCATGCCGCACCCCCGCGGGGCCGCACCAGCAGCACCGGGCACGGGGCGTGGTACGCCAGGTAGCTCGCGAAGCTGCCCAGCAGCATCCGCTGCACCGCGCCCCGGTGCGAGCCGGCGATGAGGAGGTCGCATCCGGATTCGGCGGCCCAGTCGCACACCGCCACGGGGGCGTACCCGGTGAGCAGCACCGACTCGGCGCCCTCCACCTCGGCGGCGCGCTCCGCCAGCCACCGCTGGGCCGCCTGGTTGATGTCGGCCGGGTCCGGGACCCAGTCCCCGGCCATCCCGGTGTAGACCAGCGGCTGGGGCGCCGCGAAGACCAGCGACAGCCGTCCGGGGCCCAGTGCGCGCAGGCGCAGGCCCTCGTCGACGACGCGCCGGGCGACGTCCGAATCGTCGATGCAGCAGGCGATGTGGGCGTACGGCGCCGGCATGCTCACTCCCGTTCGTGGGTGGGGGTCCGTCCCCTCAATGGTGAACCCCCTCCCGGCCGGAGTCCATCCGGGGCGCCCCGGTCACCCGGGGCGGGCGAGCAGCACCGGGCAGGGCGCGTGGTGCGCGAGGTACCGCGCGAAGCCGCCCAGTCCCAGTCGCTCGGCGGCGTCGTCGTGGGAGGCGGCGACGATGAGGTCGCAGCCGGCGTCCCGCGCCCACTCCACCACCCGGTGGGCGGGACGGTCGCCGTGCAGCAGCACCGCCTCGGCGCCGGGCACGGTCTCCGCCAGCCCGCGGAGCCACTCGCCGGCCTCCACGACGAACGTCTGCCGCGACGGCGGCTCCCACCGGGCGTACCCCGCGAATCGCGGCGGGACGGCCACGTGCACCAGGCTGAGCCTGCCGGGCGCCGGGGCCCGCAGGGCGGCCGCCTCGCGCAGCGCCGCCTCGCCCGCCGCAGGGGAGGCGTCCAGGCACACCGCGATGTGGTCGTACGGCACCGACACGCCGTCCGGGTCGCTCAGGCCAGGCGGGACACGTCGATCTCGACCGACACGCCGTGCCGGTGCTCGGGCAGGCCCAGGGCCCGGGCTGCCGCCCGCAGTGCGGCGTTCCGCGGGACGATCTCCGCCACGAAGCTCCGGATGCCCTGCAGCGTCGCGCGGTGTCCCACCTCCGCGAGGAGGCGCTGGCCGATGTCGGTGAGCCGCCAGCCCTCGGCGACGGCGAGCATCGCGTGGCCGGTGTCGCCGTCGCCGGGTGCCCAGGAGGCGAGCCCCACCACGCGGTCGCCGGACGTGCTGGGCGTGACGGCCACCACCTTGCGGCCGATGCCGTTGGCGTCGCCCACCTCGTCGGCGCGGGGCACCAGGGCATCGGCGTGGTACCGGGTGCGGGAACGCTCGGCGTTGAGCTGGGCGACCAGCATCCCGATGGCGTCGGCATCCTCGGGGCGGGCCGTCCGGATGCGCACGGGGGCCTTGCCGGCCCAGGCGGCGCGATCACTGTCGAGGGCGGTTGCCATTGGGTCGGTCACGTCCGGGAAGGGAAGATGGGCCTCGGGTGGGGCGGTGCTCAATCGTGGTCCGGCCCGCCTCGCGCGGTAACGGGCCAAACGCGGCTTGCTGATCCGTGCTTTCCCGAACGGCCCCCGGGCGGCCGCCGGTGGCGTCAGCGGGCGTCCAGCAGGCCCGCGTCGAGGGCGTGCTTCACCATCGCCGCCCGCGACTCGGCGCGCAGCTTGGTCATCACGTGGGCCCGGTGGCTCTCCACCGTCCGCACCGACACCACCAGCTCCTGGGCGATCTCCTGGTTGGTGTAGCCCAGGGCCAGGAGCCTCAGGACCTCGCGTTCCCGCGGTGACAGCTCGTCCACGGGGCCGGTGGGGGCGATGGGCTGGGCGAGCTTCGCGCCGAGGCTGGGGTGCAGATACCGCTCGCCGTCCGACACGGCGCGCAGGGCGCGAACCAGTTCCTCGTCGGCGGCGGTCTTCACCAGGTAGCCGTCGGCCCCGGACGCGAACGCGCGGCGCACGTCGTCGGCCTCGTCGTGCATCGACAGCACCAGCACCCGCACGCCGGGCCGCCGGTCGCGGATGCGCTTGGCGCCCTCCAGGCCGCCCATCCCGGGCATCTGCAGGTCGAGCAGCACGATGTCGGGCTGCGTGCGCTCCAGGCTCCGCAGCGCCTCCTCCGCGCTGGCGGCCTCCCCCGCGAACTCCAGGCCGGGCTCGCGCTCCAGCAGCAGCCGCAGGCCGGACCGCAGGACGGCATGGTCGTCGACGACCAGCACTCGGACGATGTCGCTGCTCAACGCGGGTCCTCCAGGTCGACGATGAGGGCGGTCCCGGCGCCCACGGCGCTCTCGATGCGGAGCGAGCCGCCGATGAGCTCGACGCGCTCCCGGATACCGGGGATGCCCAGGCGGTTGCTGGGGGCGGCGGGGTCGAAGCCGCGGCCGTCATCCTCCACCACCACGCGGATGTGCCCGCCGTGGCGGCTCACCACGACGCTCGCCTGCCCGGCGCCGCTGTGGCGCGCGACGTTGGTGAGCGCCTCCTGCACCACCCGGAACAGCGCGATCTGCACCTCCTCGGGCAGGTCGTCCGGGAGGTCGTTCACCAGCACGTCCACGGCCATGCCCGTGGCCTCGCGCAGGCGCGCGGCCTGCCGCTCGATCGCGCTGGACAGCCCGTGCTCCCGCAGCCCCGAGGGCCGCAGGTCGGTCGCGAGGTTCCTGAGGCTGCCGCTGATGCCGTTCACCATCTGGCGCAGCTCCGCGAGGCGGCGCTGGCCCTCGGTGTCCAGGTGCTCGTCGAGCATGCGGAGGTTCAGCGCCAGGGCGGTGAGCGACTGGCCGGCCTCGTCGTGCAGCTCGCGTGCGACGCGTGCGCGCTCGGCCTCCTGTGCCTCGATCGCCTGGCGCAGCCCCTCCGCGGCGGCGCTGGCACGTGCCTCGGCGGCCTGCACCTGGGCGGACTCGCGCAGGCGGCGCCGTTCCGCTGCGAAGGTCTCGGCGTTCGCGACGGCGATCGACGCCTGGCTGGCCAGGGTCGCCAGCAGGCGGCGGGCCCGGGCGTCCATGGGGCTGCGGGCCACGGCCGCGAGGGCGCCCACCCGGTCGCCGTCCACCTCCAGCGGCTCCACCACGGCGGTCGTGGCGGCGAGCGCGGCGCACAGGACCTCCGGCACGGCGTCGAGGTCGTCCGGGCACTCCACGGACTCCATCGCCAGGGCGTCCACGCCGTGCGCGATGCGGAACCGCAGCGGCCCGTCGACGCCCAGCGCGATGCCGACGGTGTCGGCGCCGGTGAGCCGGCGAGCCCGTCGCGCGATGAGGGGCAGGAGCTCCTCGAGGTCCAGGGTGGAGAGGATCGCCCGGGCGACCTCCTGCACGCTGCGCAGCTCGCCCACGCGCAACCGTTCGCTCTCGTACCGGCGGGCGTTGTCCACGGCCACCGCCGCCTGGGCGGCGAGGGTCTGGGCGAGGCGCTCGTCCTCCTCCGAGAACTCGTCCGCGGTCTCCTTCTCGGTGACGTACAGGTTCCCGAACACCTCGCCGCGCAGCATGACGGGCACACCCAGGAACGACCGCATGGGCGGGTGGCCCGGCGGGAAGCCGTACGAGCGGGGATCCTCGGACATCACGGCGATCCGCACGGGGCGCGGATCGCGGATGAGCAGGCCCAGCATGCCCTTGCCGCGCGGCGGCGGGCCGATCCCCTGGATCTCCTCCGGGGTGAGGCCGGAGGTCACGAACCGTTCCAGCCCGGTGTGCGCCGGGTTGAGGACGCCGAGGGCGGCATAGCGGGATCCCAGCACCTCCCGCGCGACGGTGACCAGCCGGTTGAGGACCTCGTCGATGGACAGGTGGCTGGCCATCGCCATGCCCGCCTCGATGAGGCGCTCCGCGGTGATGCGCGCCCGGTCGCCCGTGTGGCGCTCCTCGGCGATGCGCAGCGCGGCGCCCGCGGCGAGGGCCAGCGACCGCAGCAGCCACTCGTCGCAGGGGGCGGGGTCGTCGGCCAGCAGCCCGCCCACCAGCAGCTGCGGCTCCCAGCGCCCCGCGACGCGCGTGAGGGCCACGCGCTCACCGCTGCCCAGGCGGCCCGTCGCCACCCCGCGTGCGGCGGCGGACACCAGGTCGTCCGGGATCTGCACGCCCTCCGCCATGCCCGGGCGGGTCGAGGCCAGCACCCGCGCACCGGACGGCTCCACCGCCACCAGCAGACCGGACTCCAGGCACGGCACGCGGGCGGCGGTCTCGACCACCGCGCGGCGGCTGCCGGCGGCGGTCACGTCCTCCCGTGCCACGTCGCACAGGTCCATGAGGCGGTCGAGCATGCCCTCGGCGGGGTCGGTGCCGGGCGCGCTGCTCATGCGCCGAGGGCCGCGGCCACCGCCGCGTTCGCGATCTTGCCGTCGCGCACGTTCACGCCGGGGCGCAGCCCCGTGTCGGCGCGGAGCGCCGCGGTGAGGCCCTGGTCGGCGATGCGCAGCACGGAGGGAAGCGTGGCGTTCGCGAGCGCCGGCGTCGAGGTGACCGGCACGGCGCCCGGCATGTTGGAGACGCAGTAGTGGACGACGCCGTCCACCTCGTACACCGGGTCGGAGTGGGTCGTGGGGCGGGCGGTCTCGATGCAGCCGCCCTGGTCCACCGAGACGTCCACGATCACCGACCCCTTGCGCATGGTGCCGATCATCTCCCGGGTCACCAGGCGCGGGGCGCGGGCGCCGGGCAGCAGGACGGCCCCCACCACGAGGTCGGCGGTGACGATGAGCTCCTCGATCGCCAGGCGCGTGGAGTACTGGAACGTGACCCGGCCGCCCATCATGAGCTCCAGGTCGCGCATGCGCTCGACGTCGGTGTCCAGCACCGTGACGTGCGCCTGCATGCCGGTGGCGACCACCGCGGCGTTCCGCCCCACGATGCCGGCGCCGATGATCACCACGTTCCCGGGCGGCACGCCGGCGACCCCGCCCAGCAGCACGCCGCGCCCGCCGCGCGGCATCTCGAGGTACCGGGCGCCGGCCTGCACCGCCAGGCGGCCGGCGACCTCGCTCATGGGGGCGAGCAGCGGGAGGCGCCCCTTGGCGTCCTCCACCGTCTCGTACGCGAGCGCGGTGGTACCGGCCCGGCACAGGGCGTCGGCGACCCCGGGGTTCGCCGCCAGGTGCAGGTACGTGAACAGGATCTGGCCGTCGCGCAGGAAGCCGAACTCCGAGGGCATCGGCTCCTTGACCTTCAGCACCAGGTCGGAGCCCCAGCAGGCCGCCGCGTCGCCCACCCGGGCGCCCACGCGCTCGTACGCCTCGTCCGTGTAGCTGGCTCCGGCGCCGGCCCCGGACTGCACCCACACCTCGTGTCCCCGGCGCACCAGCTCGAGTGCGCCGGCAGGCGTCAGCGCGACCCGGTACTCGTCGCTCTTGACCTCGGCTGGAACGCCGACCCGCATCCGACCTCCTGATCACCCGGCTGGGCTGGCCCCCCGGCCCTGGCGGGCATGGGGCGCGTCCGGGTCCCGCAAGTGTACGGGGGGCGGCGGCGCGGGTCGATTCAGCGGCGCCCGCGGGAGGCGTGCAGGCCGCGCTCGGCGCCGCCCGGCGGCACGCGCCGCAGGCGCCGCGGGAACGCCCCGGCCAGGCACCCGGCGGCCGCCAGCAGGAAGGCCGTCGCCAGGGCGAGCCACAGCTCGCGGTCCCACGACGGGGCGCGCACGGCGGGCCCGCCGTCCCGAAGCCGGCCCACGCGGGCGATCTCCGGCCCGGCCAGGGCGTGCCGTGGGTACGCGGCCTGCGCGGCGCGCAGGTCCGCCGCGGCGCCCGCCAGGTCCGCCCGCCACAGCCGCTGAAGCCCGCTGCGGAACGCGGCGGCCGACGGCCCGGCATCCGCCGCCACGCCCACGCGCGTCAGCAGCGCCCGCACCCGGGCGGCGCGCACCAGCACGCCGCCGCCCCGGTAGCGCCACCGCACCACGCCGTGCACCCGGCCGGCGGCGTCCACCGCGGGCCCCCCGGAGTCCCCCTGTTCCACGGGCGCGGTCACCACGGTGAACCGCTGCCCGGGGACCGCCGCGACGCGGCCCGTCGCGCCGAGGGTCCCGGGACGGATGGCCGGTACCGCGGGCCCCGTGCCCGCGACGGCCAGGGGATCGGGCGTGCCGAACCCGATGGTGCTCACCGGCGTGCCGGTGGTCATCGACTCGTCGAGCTCCAGCGCCGGCACGCCGCGGGCGGGGATCCGCAGCAGCACCAGGTCGTCCACCGCGGAGCGGCCGCCCGCCACGATCGCGGCGGGCCACGACACCGGCCGTCCCGCCCCGTCCGGCGTGGCCTGCAACACCCGCAGCTCGGTGAGCCGGGCGTTCACCGGGCGCACGTCGTTGAGCGCCACCCAGTCCCGCACGTACGCTTGGTCGACGGGCCCACCGCCCCCCCGCCTCGCGGCGAGTGCCGCGGGGGCCGCGTAGCGGGCGAGCGCCGCCCCGTCCGGGGCCGCCACGTGGGCGGCCGTGACCAGGTACCCGTGCGGGGACACGGCGAACGCCGTGCCCATCTCCTCGACCACCCGCGCGCCCTCCTGCAGCGGGATCACGCGGCCCGTGCCGCCCACGCGCAGCCCGTCCATCTCGTACCGCACCTGGACGCGGTACACCGACGCGAGCGCCTGCGCCGACCCGCGGTCCAGGGGCGTGTCGTCCACCGCCGCGGCGGCCGGTGCGGCGGCCGCCAGGGCGGCGGGGAGGACCGCGAGACGCGGGAGCGACGGCATGGGGCGAGCGTAGCCGGGGGCGGCGCCCCGGCGCAGGGGGACGGCCACGCCCCCCGGAAGGCTGCGAGAACCTCCTACGGGCTGGACCGGGGTCGAGGACACAAACCCCCCGTGCGCAGGGTTCGCGGGATCCGTCACGTGCGGTTCGATCGCGGTGCAGTCGGGATGGGCTGCACACCCCCGATGTCATCCCTCGGTACGGACGCCGTTACCCATGGAGGCATCTTCAAGTGAGAGGAACCCCACGCACCCCCCGGGGGCGCGCGGCGCTGGCGGCCCTGGCCGTCGGCGGCGGCGTCGTCCTGGCCACCGCCGTCACGGCGGCGGCAGGGGTGGAACCCGCCACCGTGCTGACCGACGGCACGACCATCACCGTGACCACCACGACCAGCGCGCCGCCCCCGCCCCCGCCCCCGCCCCCGATCGAGCAGCCGCTCACCGTCGAGAAGTCGGCCTATCTGTTCTACACGCGCGTGAACAGCTGGGACATCGACAAGTGGGCGTCGCCGCAGGCCGGCTGGGACAAGAAGGACCAGTCCGTCGCGGTCGACTACTCCGTGAAGGTCACGAAGTCGTGGAAGGCCGTGAACATCAAGGTCTTCGGCGAGATCACCGTGACCAACCCCAACGAGGGCCGCTACTGGGTGCTGGTCGGTGACGAGCTGCCCGGCGGGACGTGCGCGATCCGGGCGCCGCGGGTGATGGACGCCACCGCCACGGCCGATGCGGCCCTGGCCCCCGGCACGAACCCCGTCGCGACCGTCGCGCCGCATGGCACGACGGTGCTGCGGTACGTCTGCTCGCTCGACAGGCTGCCCAAGCGCAAGATCGTGAACACCGCGTGGATCAAGTGGCTGCCCCTCAGGGCCGACGCGATCGACGCCACCGCCCTGGACCAGGGTGAGACGCCGAAGTGGACCGGGAACGCGAAGGGCACCGCGGACGTCGTCGCCTCGGCGGCGCGGTACCGCGAGGTCAACGGCGCGGTGAAGGTCATCGACACGCTCGACGGCGACCAGACGCGCCTGCTCGACGATCACCTCACCGACAGCAAGACGTTCACGTACCGCCGGTACCTGAGCTTCTGGCGCTCGAAGAAGATCTGCCGGACGTGGGACAACATCGCGAAGGTCGCCCCGGCCCCGCGGGACGTGCTCCTGCCGAACGTGGGCGAGGCGCCCGAGATGCGGCTGCTCCCGGACCTGCCGGAGATCGCACCCGAGTGGCCGGCGGAGGACTGGAGCAAGACGGACTCCGCGACCGTGAAGATCTGCCCGCCGCCGCCCCCGGTGAAGGGTGAGGACCCGAAGCCGCCGGTGGTCGAGGTCACCGGCCCCGGCAACTCCAAGGCCGACCCGGTCGTGGTGAAGCCGACGGACAACCCGAAGGGCCCCGTGGTGAAGGACAACACGTCCAAGGGCCGCCTGCTCGTGTCGAAGTGGTCCCGCGTGAAGACCGCCGGCATCGGCGACACCGTCGTCTGGGTCATCCGGGTGAAGAACATCGGCAAGGCCGAGCTGTACGGCATCAGGGTCACCGACATCCTGCCCAAGCACCTCGTCCCCGCCCCGAGCGAGGCGAACGACAAGGGCGGAAAGGTCCTGGCGACCATCAGGGAGCTGGGCCCGGGCAAGTCCGAGCAGATCGTGGTGACCACCATCGTCAAGGGCAAGCCCGCCCCGACGCCCCGGGAGATGGCCCAGGCCCGGAAGCTGAAGACCTCGAAGGACCGTGACGAGGCCGTGCGACGCCTCCGCCGCGGACTGGTGTGCAACGTCGCGCGTGCCACGACGAAGAAGGGCCCGTCGGACAGCGACATCGCGTGCATCAGGATCGTGAGGAAGGAGGCGCCGCCCACCACCACCTGAGGCGGGTGAGGCGTTCGACCGCAGGACCGGAGGGGGCGCCGCACGGCGCCCCCTCCGCCGTTTCAGGAGGCCGGGATCCGCGCCCGCGACGCCGGGCGCGGATCCCGGGCCTGGACCCCGGGGGAGCCCCCGGACTCCCCATCCGCAGGGTTCGTCCCCGCGGGTCCTGCGATCTCATTCCGGCACGGGGCCGCGAGGTCCCGACCCACCCCCGATGTCATTCCACCGGTACGGACGCCGCACCAGCGGAGGCATCACCCCAGTGCCAGCACGCCCACGCAGTTCCCGCATCCGGCTCGCGCTCGGCGCGGCGGCGCTCGCCGTGCCCGCGGCCCTGGCGGGTACCGCGGCCGGCGCACCGGGCGATCTGCAGCCCCTCACCGTCGAGGCGAAGCCCGCCGCCGGGCGGTACACCCTGGTGAACACCTGGCGCGTGGACAGGTGGGCGGCCCCGCGGGCGGGCTGGGACAAGAAGGACCAGTCCGTGGCCGTGGACTACACGGTGAAGGTCGCGAAGCGGTCGAAGGCCACGGACGTCACGGCCACCGGGTCGATCGTGATCACGAACCCCAACGCCACGACCCCGTTCACCTACAGCGTGTCCGACGCCCTGCCGGGCGGCGAGTGCCAGGTGGTCCGGACGCACGCCCAGGAGTCGCCGGCGGCGGCGGGCGAGGTGCTGCCCGAGACGCCGGTGATCGCCGGCGGCGCCACGGCGGAGTGGACCTGGACGTGCACGCTCGAGGCGCTGCCGAAGGAGGTCATCTACGACACGGTGACCGTGAAGTTCGCGCCGCAGGCGCCGGGGGCGACCGCCGCCGCGGCGCCCGACACGACTGCGCTCGGCATCGCCGCGCCGTCCCCGCTGCCCGGCTCGGCCTCCACGACCGTGCCCGTGGACCTCGCGAACGCCCCGCACGTCGATGTCGACCCGGCGGTGAAGGTCACCGACACCCTCGACGGCGACCAGACGCGCCCGCTGGCCGACGCGCTGCAGGAGGGCAGGACCTTCCGGTACCGCCGGTACCTGAGCTTCTGGCGCATGAAGAAGGCCTGCCGCACCTGGGCCAACGTCGCCAAGATCACGCCCGCGGTCGTGCCGGTGGAGCCCGCGGCGGCTCCCGCCGCGCTGCAGGCACCGGACGTCACGGCGTCCGAGTGGGTGAGGACCGCGACGGCGAGCGTGAAGGTGTGCCCGCCGCCCACGCCGGAGAAGGCCAAGACCGACCCGCAGCCGCCGAAGGTGGAGGTCACCGGTCCCGGCGCCACGGCCACCGATCCCGTTCCGGTCGTCCCGGCGGACAACCCGAGGGCGCCGGTGGTGAAGGACGACCGCTCCAAGGGGCGGCTGCTGGTCGCCACGTCGGCCGACCGCACCCGGGCCGCCGTGGGCGACCTCATCACGTGGCGCATCTCGGTGCGGAACACGGGCACCGCGGAGCTGTACGGCGTGCGGCTCGCCGACGTGCTGCCCCGCCAGCTGGTGCTCGTGACCACCGAGGCGTCGAGGAGCGCCGGCACCGCGATCGGCGCCCTCGCGCCGGGGCAGGAGCGCGTGGTCACGCTCACCACCCGTGTGACCGGCCGCCCGGCGCCCACCCCGGCCGCCGTGGCGCGGACCCGGAGGATCGCCGTCGCCAAGGAGCGGGACGAGGCCCTGCGCCGGCTGCGGCGCGGCGTGGTGTGCAACAGCGCTCGGGCGTCGGCGCGCAAGGCGGCCTCGCACGGCGACGTCGCCTGCGTGCGCATCGTGAAGCGGCGGGCGACGGACTGACCGCAGCAGGGCGCCGCAGGGTGCGGTGAGCCGCGCCCCACCGCCGCAGACTGTTGACAACAGACAACCGGCGGAGTCTGATCGGCATGGCGGCGGTGACGTCGTCGCGATGCCGAAGGGGATGGATTGACCGAGACCCACCCGGTGCTCATCGGGGGCGAGCGCCGCCTCGCCGCTGCCGGTGGGACGATCGATGCCACCAGCCCGTCCACGGGAGCGCTGCTGGGCCGCATCCCGCGCTGCGGAGCGGACGATGTGGCGGCGGCCGTCGATGCGGCCCGCGCCGCGTTCCCGGGCTGGCGGGCGACGGACGTGACGGAGCGGGCGGCGTGCGTCCTGCGGCTGGCGGACGCGCTCGCGGCACGCGGGGAGGAGCTCGCGCTCCTGGACGCCCACGACAACGGCTCCCCGATCCGCGACCTGCGCATCGACGTGCGGATCGGCGTCGCGGAGCTGCGCTACTTCGCCGGCCTCGCGCTGCAGCAGCGCGGCGAGACGATCCCGACGGGCCACGGACGCCTCAACTACACGCTGCGCGAGCCGTTCGGCGTGGTGGGCCGGCTGGTGCCGTTCAACCACCCGCTCCTGTTCTCGACCATGAAGATCGCCGCGCCGCTGGTGGCCGGCAACACGATCGTGCTGAAGCCCTCGGAGCACACCTCGCTGTCCACGCTGACGCTGGCCGAGGAGTTCGCGCGCATCTTCCCGCCGGGCGTGGTGAACGTCATCACCGGCTACGGCGCGGAGGCCGGCGACGCCCTCGTCGCGCACCCCGGGGTGAGGCGCCTCGCGTTCATCGGCCAGGCGGAGACCGGCATGCGCATCCAGGCGCGCGCGGCGGAGGCCGGCGTGAAGACCGTCACCCTGGAACTGGGCGGCAAGAACCCCGTCGTCGTGTACCCCGATGCCGACATGGACGCGGCCGTCGACGGCGTCGTGCGCGGCATGAACCTGGGCTTCCAGGGGCAGTCGTGCGGCTCCACCTCGCGGCTCATCGTCCACGAGCGGATCCACGACCGGTTCGTGGAGGCCGTCGCGGAGCGCCTGCGGGCGCTGCGCATCGGGCTGCCGGAGGACGAGGCCACGCAGACCGGCGCCCTGGTGAACGAGGCCCAGTTCCGGAAGGTGCTGGGGTACGTCGACCTGGGCCGGTCGGAGGGGGCGCGCCTGGTGGAGGGCGGCACGAGGCCCGGCGACGCCGAGCTCGCCGGCGGGTTCTTCGTGCGGCCGGCGCTGTTCGACGGGGTGAGCCCGCGGATGCGGCTGGCGCAGGAGGAGATCTTCGGGCCGGTGCTGGCGGTCATGCCGTTCCGGGACGACGCCGAGGCGCTCCGCATCGCCAACGACAGCCGCTTCGGGCTCACGGCGAGCGTCTACACCCGTGACCTGGGCATCGCCCACGCCTTCGCGCGTGACGTGGAGGCGGGCTTCGTGTGGGTGAACGACACCGGCCGCCACTTCCTGGGCGCCCCGTTCGGCGGGGTGAAGGACAGCGGCCTGGGCCGGGAGGAGGACATGGAGGAACTGGCCTCGTACACGCAGGTGAAGAACGTGAACGTGGTGTTCGCATGAGGACGTTCCTGCTCGACGGCGGCACGATGATGATCGACCGCTCCCAGCTGCTGTGGAACGTGGATCCCGGCACCCGGCTGCGCTTCCCGGTCTACTCCGTGCTGGTCGAGCACCCCGAGGGCCTGTTCCTGTTCGACACCGGCTACGACCTGGAGCACGTGCGGGCCACCTTCCCCAGGGAGGAACCGCGCCAGGAACCCCGGCAGGGCGTCGTGGAGCAGCTCGCGCTGTGCGGCTTCGCGCCCGGTGACGTGACGCACCTGGTCAACTCGCACCTGCACTTCGACCACGTCGGCGGCAACCGGCACTTCCCCGGCGCCCGGAGGTTCGTCGCGCGGGACGAGCTGCGCCAGGCCATGTGCCCGGAGCCCTTCGAGCGCCTCGCCTACTCGG
>JADLHW010000018.1 GCA_020848615.1 Thermoleophilia bacterium | reverse complement strand
GGATCAGGCCTCGGTGGAGGGGGCGTCGCCCTCGTCGACCACGTCGCCCTCGGCCTCCTCGACCGTCGCGTACACGGTCTCGTCGCGCGCCTCCATGACCTCGCCGTTGCCGACGAGCTGGCGGACCTGGTCGTCGGCGACCTGGCTGAGCACGCGCTCCAGACCGGAGCGGGTGGCCTGAAGGTGCGTGGCGAGGGCCTCGCGGGCCTCGCGCATCTGCTCGATGAGTCGCTGCTCGCGGTCCCGGACGACGGAGAGCTCCTCCTCGATCTCCCGGGCGCGGGTCTCGGCGTCCTTCTGGGCCTGCTCGGCCTGCGCCTCGGCGGCGCGGACCTTGCCCTCGGCGAGCGCCTCGGCCTCCAGCTCGATGCGCCGGGCCTCGCGCTCCGCGGTCTCGCGGATCTCACGGGACTGCGCCTCGGCGGTGCGCACGAGGTCGTCGCGGGTCTTCTCGGCGGACCGGCGGGTGATGGAGGCGTCGCGAGCGGCCTGGTCGCGCAGGATCTGCGACGCGGTCTCGGCCTCGCGGCGCAGGGCGTCGGCGTCGCGGCGGGCCTCGGCGGCGACCGCGTCGGCGTTCTCCTGGGCCTCGCGGCGGATGAGGAGGGCCTGCTGGTCGGCCTCGCGCCGCACGCGCTCGGCCTCCGCGCGGCTCTGGATCGTGAGCTGGTGCGCCTCGGCGTCGGCCTCCTCGCGCAGCTGGGTCGCGGTGGCCTCGGCGTCGCGCAGGAGCTTGCCGACGACGTCGCCGACCTGCTCCATGAGCTGCTCGCGGTTGGCGGGCGCCGTGACGGTCTGGGCGACCTGGTCGCGCTCCGACCGGGCCTTCAGCAGCTCGGCCCGCAGGCCCTCCAGCCGCTGCTCGCCGTCGGCGCGCTGCGCGTCGGTCGTCGTGCGGATCCGGGCGAGCTCGTCCTGCAGGCGCTGCAGCTCCTGCGACCGGCGCTGCATCTCCTGGTCGCGTGCCTGCAGCTGCTCGCGGACGAGGGACAGCTCCTCGTCGAGCCGGCGGCGCTCGCTCTCGACGAGCTGCATCTCCTCGGTGCTGGCCGGGGTACCGGCCGAAGCCTCGGCTGCGGGCGCGGCCGCCCCGCCACGCGTCTCCGCGTCGCGGAGGGCCTCGCGGAGCCCGGAGGCCTCGGCCTCGGAGCGTTCGAGGGCCGCGGCGGCGGCCTGGAGGAGCGCGTCGACCTCCTCGGGCTTGTACCCGCGGCGGACGATCGACAGCTGCGCCCGGCGCAGCATCACGGGCGTGAGTTCAGCCTGCGGCTCGCGCTGGAGTTCGGAGGACGTCGACACGATGTTCGGGAAGTCTGTCCATATCGGGGGTCAATGACAAGTGCTCATTCGGCGCGATCACGTGCCGATCTGAGCGTCACGGCACCCCGATTCACCGGAGACGACAAGAATATGGACGCTGCGGCCATCGCACTGGACGAGTTGCGCACCGCCCTGGAGGAGCATGCCGCCGCGCTGTCGCGCGACGCGGATCGCCTCTCCGATGCCATCGACACCGCATTCCCGCCCCCGCGCGCGGCGCGGGAGCAGGAGGGGTGGGACCTGCCGCTGGCCGCCTAGGCGGCCGCGGGGGTGTCCTCGCCGGACGCGCGCATCGCGTCCCACGGGATCATGATGGCCCGGCCGTCAGTGACGATCTCACCGGCGGTACGGAGCTTGCTGAACGCGGTGGTCACGGCCTCGCGTGACGCGCCCACCAGGCTCGCCCACTGCGCGTGGGTGAGCTCCAGCCGCAGCTGCACGCCGTCGGGCGTGGCGACGCCGAAGCGGTCGGCGAGCTGGTGGAGCCGTGCCCGCAGGCGGTCCTCCACGCGCATCTCGCTCACCAGGGCGACGGTCTCGCGCAGCGACGCGAGCCGCTCCGACAGCACGGTGGCGAGGTTCCGGCCGAGCCGCGGGTACCGGGCGATGAGGCCCTCGATGGCGCGCCCCGAAAGCGGCGACACCGCCGAGTCCTCGAGAGCCGCGACGACGGGCTGGCGGTCCGTGCCGAGCGTCGAGTAGACGGAGCCCTCCTCCAGGATCGACGTCATGACGTCGGCCCCCTGGGCGGCCGGCTCGAACACCGCGACGCGGCCCTCACGCACCAGGAACAGGTGGTCGGGCCGGGTGAGCGGGTCCGGGGTCTCTGCACCCTTCGGCCACCGCACGAGCGGAAGCCGGTTCTCGAGGAGCGCAAGGTCGGTCTCGGGCAGGCCGGTGAAGAGATCCATCCGCGCGAGCTCGACCCGGCCTGCCCAGCCGGAACGGGATCGCGTGCCTCGGATGTTGGGGACCTCTCTGAGCGCGATAGCCATGGTCAGACCCTCCCACCCTTTTGTTATGGCCTTCTAAGGTGTGGCGGAAGATGTGATGGTGGTTCCGTCATGCGTGGCGGACACCGGCAGGATCCGGCGGACGCCCGCGGCGGGGTGCCGCCGCGCGACGTGACGAGTGGTCCCACACCGGACGGGGGCGCAAACATGACCGGCAGACCCAGCCCTGCGGTCCAGGACTACCTCAAGGCCGCGTACCGGCTGTCACAGGACGCCCCGGAGGGGGCGATCACCACCTCCCGTGTCGCGGATGCGCTGGCGGTGACCCCGGCCTCGGCGAGCAACATGCTCAAGCGCCTGGACGGCCTGGGATACGTGCAGCAGCTGGGGCGCGGGGAGTTCCGGCTCACCCCGGCCGGGCGGGCGGGGGCGCTGGAGGTGCTGCGCCATCACCGGCTCCTGGAGACGTTCCTGGTGGAGCGGGTGGGCGTACCCCTGGAGGAGGCCCACCGAGAGGCGGAGATCCTGGAGCACCACCTCTCGGAGGAGCTCGAGGCCCGCATCGCCGACCTGCTGGGGCACCCCGACCGTGACCCGCACGGCGACCCCATCCCCAGCCTGGAGGGGGACGTCGCGGAGGTGGCCGGCGCGCCGCTGTCGCGGCTGGGGCCCGGGTCCAGCGGCACCGTGGTGCGCGTGAGCGACCGCGACCCGGGCCTCCTGCGGTTCCTCGCCGGCGCCGGCCTGGTGCCCGACGCCCTCGTGCACGTGGTGGGGGCCGCGGCCGGCGGGGCGGTGCGCGTGCGCGTCGAGGACGCGACGGTGGACGTGCCCGCGGACGCCGCCGCCGCGGTGTTCGTCGCCGCCGGCTGACCCGCCGGGTGCGCCAGGCGCCGGCACCGGGCGCGGCGCCCCGGACGGTCTAGTGGCGCGCGCCGGGGGCGGGCCACACGCCCTCCCGGCGGACCCTGCGATCCAGGTACATGAGCCCCACCCCGAGCATCGCCACCGGCTGCGCGGCGGTGAGGACCACCAGCGACACCGCGCCGTCGGCGATGATCGCCGCGTCGCCGCCGAGGGACGAGAACGGTGCCGCGAAGACCGCCGACACCAGGGCGGCGCCCAGCGCCACGGTGACCTGGATGGCGAGGTAGCTGCCCAGCGTCCACCAGAACGCGCCCTTGGAGAGGTCCGCGCTGCGGGTGAACGCCTCCCGCACCCCGCGCCCCTCGGTGACCACGGCGATGGGGGCGTAGAGCCACAGCACCAGCAGGATGATCGCGGGGACCACCAGCAGCACGATCCCGGCCGCCAGCCCGGCGAGCGTCACGGCGATCACGGCCGCCAGGGGCCAGAACCGCAGGCCCACGAGCTCCAGGCTGTGCGACGCCGTCGCGGGGCGGCCGTTCAGGAGGTCCATCGCGAGCACCGCGGCGGCGGCGACGCTGATCTGGCCCAGCAGCTGGGTGGGAATCGCCACGATCACGGTGCGCAGCAGGGTGTCGCGGGCGTTGTCCGGCACGCCGTACGCGAGGTCGCCGCCGCTGCTGAGCAGGACGGTGGGGAGGGTGCTCACCAGCGCGATGACGATGAGCGTCCAGGGGCGCGCCCGGTACATCGCGAGGGCGGTGGACATGATCCCGCCGAGCCCGAGCGGGGCGGGGGGCGGCGGCGCGTAGGCGATTGCGCGGATCAGCCGGGCTCCGGATCGTCGCGGTACGGGACGGCCTCGTCGGTCAGGTCGTCCATCGACAGCCCCATGCTCTGCATGAAGTACGGCGTCAGGGGGTTGAGGGTGTGGCGGCACGCCGGGCACATCGGCAGGGGCGGGGGCTCCGGCAGCCCGCGCTCGCCGGTGAGGCTGAAGGCCTTCCCGGCGTAGCGACCGCAGTGCCCGCACCCGGCGGGGCGGGCGTCGAACCGCACCAGGTCCCAGCCGGCGGACCGGAGCTGCGCCATGAACCCGTCGTGGGTCCGGACGTAGTCCCCGGCCTCGGCGGCCAGCTCGGCGCGCGCCGCCGGCGCCCACCCCTCGCGCACCGCGACCGCGAACGGCTCGGGTGGGTCCGGGATCGACCGGAACCGCTCGGTCCAGCGGTCGATCTCGGCGTCCCAGTCGCGGGGCACGGCGGGCTCCGTCAGTCCTCGATCCAGTCGACGGGCACGGGGCCCGGCACCAGGCCGGCCTCGTGGCCGCGGCGCAGCAGCTCGGCGACCGCCGCGCGCCCGTCATCGCCGTAGTCGAGGGTCCGCTCGTTCACGTACATGCCGACGAACCGGTCGGCGAGGTCCATGTCCAGGCCCCGGCCGAACTTCTCGGCGTGGGCGAGGGCCGGCCGCCGGTGCTCCAGGGCGTAGGCGATGGAGTTGCGCAGCAGGTGCGACAGCCGGGCCAGGGTGGCCTCGTCGCCCACGTCCCGGCGCACGGCGTTGGCGCCCAGCGGGAGGGGCAGCCCGCCGGTGAGCTCGTCCCACCACTCCCCGAGGTCGAGGATCTTCACGAGGCCCTGCCGCTCGTAGGTGAGCTGGCCCTCGTGGATCACCAGGCCGGCGTCCACCTTCCCGGCCTCCACCTCGTTCAGCACCTCGTCGAACGGCACGATCACCGGGTGCTCGATGCGGCCCACCGCGAGCTGCAGCTCCAGGAACGCGCTGGTCCAGGTGCCGGGGATCGCGACCCGCAGTCCCGGGAGCTGGGACGACTCGACGGCGGCGCCGTCGCGCACCACCACCATGGGACCGTACTTCTCGCCCATGGACGCGCCGTGGGGGAGCAGCCGGTACTTGTCGGACAGGTACGCGTAGGCGTGCACCGACAGGGCGGTGACCTCGAGCTTGCCGTCCACGGCCCACCGGTTGAGCGTCTCGATGTCACGCAGGATGTGCTCGACGCGGAAGCCGTCCATGGGGATGAGCTCCTCGGCGAGGGCGTAGAACATGAAGGCGTCGTCGGGGTCGGGACTGTGCCCGATGCGGATCAGCTGGTCGGCCACGCGGGCTCCTGTGATGAGGGGGACGGGACGGGCGCCGGCATCCTGGGGACGCGGCGGCGCCCACGCGGGGTTCCACCGGGAGGTTAGCGGTCGCCCGGAGGCGATCCGGGGGAACCCGTGATCGGTCGGCGTTCCCTGCCGAAACCGGTGGTGGGTGGCCGACGGCGTCCCGGCCGGGGACCGCTCAGCCGGCGGCGACCACCCGGTTACGGCCCGCGGCCTTCGCCGCGTACAGGGCCTCGTCGGCCCGCTTGACCAGCGCCTCCGGCGTGTCGCCCGCCCTCCAGCCGGCGCACCCGACGGACGCGGTCACCGCGACGCCACCGCACGGGGAGCCGGCGATGGCCTCGCGGATGCGCTCGGCCAGGACGGCGCCCTCCTCGGTGCCGATGCCGATGAGCAGCACGGTGAACTCCTCACCGCCGACGCGGGCGACCATGTCGTAGCGCCGCACGGCCTGCTGCAGGCGGGCGGCGATGTCCACCAGCACGCGGTCGCCGGTGTCGTGGCCGTGGGTGTCGTTGACGGCCTTGAAGTGGTCGGCGTCCACGCACAGTGCGCACAGCGGCTGGCCGCTGCGCTCCGCCCGGGCGCACTCCTCCTCCAGCCGCTCGGTGAGGGCCCGCCGGTTGGCGGCACCGGTGAGGGGGTCGTGACGGGTCTCGTGCAGCAGCCGCTCGAGCTCGGCGCGGCTGTCGGTGACGTCCAGCAGGAGCCCCTCGTCCCACACCAGCGACCCGCTGCCGGTGCGGCGGCCCCGGTCGCTCACCCACCGCACCTGGTCGGTGGCGGTGGTGATGCGGTACTGCAGGTCGTACCCCGCGGCGGCGGTGGGCGCGGCGAGCGCGTCGGCCACCCGGTCGCGGTCGTCGGCGTGGATGAGGCGGCCCAGGGCCTGCCGGCCGGCGCGGAACTCGGGGGCGGCGATGCCGCACAGCGCCGCGATGGCGTCGGTGACGTAGCTCAGGCGCCGCTGGCGGTCGGGGGAGGCGCGGTACAGGACCCCGGGGATGCGGTCCACGAGGTCGGCGCGGCGCGGCGGGGCCGCGGCGGGCGCGGCGTGCCGCATCCCCAGGCCGGACAGCATGCGGGCACGGCAGTCGGCGCACATGCCGGCGACCAGGGCGACGGCGCGCTCGCACACGCCGCAGCGGCCGCCGGCGGCCTGGGTGAGCGGGCGGGCGCCGGAGGGGCGGGGGCGCGGGGCGTGATGGGGCATGCCAGTCGAATCGGCACGCCCGGCCGATGCCTCAACGGCCGTCGCTCAGGCGGCGGCGGGGGAGGGCCCCGCGCCGGGCGGCGCGGCGACCACCCGGTTCCGGCCCGAGGCCTTCGCGCGGTACAGCGCGGCGTCGGCCACGGCGAGCGTCTCCCGGGCCTGCAGGCCGGTGCACTGGGCGACACCCGCGGAGATGGTGATGGTGCCCACGCCCGGCACGGCCTCACCGGCGACGGCGACGCGCAGGCGCTCGGCGACCGCGAGGGCCTCCCGCAACGGCGTGTCGGCGAGCAGCAGCACGAACTCCTCGCCGCCGGCGCGGGCCGCGAGGTCGATGGCCCGGATGCCGCCCTGCAGGCGCCGGCCCACCTCCACGATCGCCCGGTCGCCGGCCTCGTGCCCGTGGGTGTCGTTGACGGCCTTGAAGTGGTCGATGTCCACGGCGACCACCGAGAACGTCGCCCCGGTGCGGTCGTGGCGGTCGGTCTCCATCGCCAGGCGGTCCTCCAGCGCACGGCGGTTCGCCAGGCCCGTGAGGGGGTCGTGCAGCGCGAGCCACGCGAGCTCGTCGTGAGTGCGGCGCCGGTCGGTGACGTCCTCCAGCATCCCGTCCAGGCACGGGGCGCCGCCGGAGGTGGTGACCTGCCCGCGGTCGAGCACCCACCGCACGCCGCCCTCGGCGTGGATCACGCGGTACTCGATCTCCAGGGCGCCGCCGTCGGTGGACGCCAGCTCGCTGAGGGCCGACCGCAGCCGGTGGCGGTCGTCGGGGTGCACGATGTCCATGAGGCCCAGCCGGCCGGTGTTGAAGGCGTCCGGCCGGTGGCCGGTCACGGCGTGCACCTGGCGGCTCACGAAGGTGACGGTGCGGCGCGGGTCCTGGGCCGTGCGGTACACCGCGCCCGGCACATTCTGGATGAGGCTGGCACCCGGGGCGGTGGCGCCGGGGACCAGGTGGATCCCGGGCGGGGCGGGGTGCTCGTCGGACGGCATGCCGCCCTCATCGGCACGGTCACCGCCGCGCCTGAACGGGCGGTGTCCCCCCGGACCACAGGATGCAGGTGCCCTCGCCCTCGGCCGCCAGGGTGCCGTCGGCCAGGTGGATGCCCACCACCGCCCGGAACCCCCGGCCGCTGCGCTGCACCAGCCGGGCCCGCAGGCCCAGGGGCGTGTCCAGGGGGATGGGCCTGCGGATGCGGTACCCGACCTTGGCGGTCATGCCCCACAGCCCGTGCGGTGCGCCGGCGTACACCAGCATCTCGTCCACCAGCAGGCCCACCAGCCCGCCGTGGAAGTGCGCCGGGTACCCCTCGTGGTGCGCTTCGGGGTGGTAGACGGCCACCGCGTCGGTGCCGTCGGCGTGCACCCGCAGGTGCAGGCCGTGGGGGTTCGCCGGGCCGCACACGAAGCAGTCCGGGAACGTGCCGGGGTTCAGCGCGGGCAGCGCGGTGAGGTCGGAGGGGGGCGCCTCGTTCACGTGCGCGCCGCCCGCCGCCGCCGGGGTGGCGGGACGAGGCCCGGCACGGCGATCCGCAGGACGTCCTCCACGCGGTCCACGGGGCGGATGTCCAGGCGCTCCCGCAGGTCCTCCGGCAGGTCGGCGAGGCCGTCCTCATTGAGCTTGGGGATGACGACGGTGCGGATGCCGGCGCGTTCCGCGGCGAGGGTCTTCTCCTTGACGCCGCCGATGGGCAGGACCTGGCCGGTGATGGTGACCTCGCCGGTCATCGCGACGTCCTCGGACACGGGGTGGCCGGACAGGGCGCTGGCCAGCGCCGACACGATGGTGATGCCCGCCGAGGGGCCGTCCTTGGGGATCGCCCCCGCGGGGACGTGCAGGTGGATGTCGTGCGTGGCGAAGTGGTCGTCGGGGAGGTCCAGGCCGATGTCCCGGGCGTGGGCCCGCACGTACGTGAGCGCCGCCTGCGCGGACTCGCGCATCACCTCGCCCAGCTGCCCGGTGATGGTGAGCCGGCCGCTGCCGGGCATGACCCCGCACTCCACGAACAGGATGTCGCCGCCGGCCCCGGTCACGGCGAGGCCGGTCGCCACGCCGGGTTCCGCGGTGCGCCGCCGCACCTCCGGGTGGATGCGCTCGGGTCCCAGCAGCTCCCGCGCCTGGGCCCGGCCGACGCTGAACCGGCCGGTCTCGCCCTCGGCGACGCGGCGGGCGATCTTGCGCGTGATCGCCCCGAGCCGCCGCTCGAGCTGCCGCACGCCGGCCTCCCGGGTGTACTCCGAGATCACGGTCTCGAGCCCCGCGTCGCTGATGCGGACCCGCGAGGCGGTGAGCCCGGCGTTGCGCAGCTGGCGCGGCACCAGGTACCGGCGGGCGATCGCGTGCTTCTCGCGGTCGGTGTACCCGGACAGCTGGATCACCTCCATGCGGTCCAGCAGCGGCCGGCTGATGGTGTCCAGCACGTTGGCGGTGCACACGAACAGCACCCGCGACAGGTCGAGGGGCAGGTCGAGGTAGTGGTCTCGGAAGGTGCTGTTCTGCGCGGGGTCGAGGACCTCCAGCATCGCCGAGCCGGGATCACCCCGCACGTCCCCTCCGAGCTTGTCGATCTCGTCGATGAGCAGGACGGGGT
Source organism: Thermoleophilia bacterium (assembly GCA_020848615.1). Classification (GTDB taxonomy): domain Bacteria; phylum Actinomycetota; class Thermoleophilia; order Miltoncostaeales; family Miltoncostaeaceae. The sequence continues at coordinate 285 of JADLHW010000018.1, read as the reverse complement.
TCATGGACTCGGCGTCCCGGATGGCGCGGACGGGAGTGCCGGGCATGGCGCCGATGTAGGTGCGGCGGTGGCCGCGGATCTCTGACTCGTCGCGCACGCCGCCAAGGGAGATGCGGGCGAACCGCCGGCCCAGCGCGCGGGCGATGGACTGGCCCAGGGAGGTCTTGCCGACGCCCGGCGGCCCGGCGAAGCACAGGATGGGGGCGGGGGCGTCCGGGTTGAGGCGCAGCACCGCCAGGTACTCGACGATCCGCTCCTTCACCTGGTGGAGGCCGTGGTGGTCCT
>JADLHW010000017.1 GCA_020848615.1 Thermoleophilia bacterium | reverse complement strand
AAGGGGTGCCCCCCGTCACCCGCATGGGGGACGTCGAGCGATCGGCACTCCCGGCGCAACCGACCCCGCCGCATCCGATGCCCACCCCGCCGCGGCGGCGACGCCGTCCAGTGAGACCGTGCAATTGCACACCCGGGCGTCCAATGGCACACTCCCGACCCCCGGTCAGGAGCTTCGCCGCCCCGGCCCGTCGGTGCGCATCCCGCGCGTGCCCCAGCACACCTACCGGCGCGTTTCCCCGCAGGACGCGGACGATCTGACGAGGCGTCCCGGACGACCGAGCGCGACGCAGGGCCTCGCCCTCGCCCACCCCGCCGCATCCGATGCCCACCCCGCCATGGCGGCGACGCCGTCCAGTAAAGACGTGCAATTGCACACCCGGGCGTCCAATTGCACACCGTGACGGCGGGAGGGGACCCTCTTCCAACGGCAGGCAGGGAGAAGCGGGGGGCGACGGTGGAGTCCGTCCCGGGAGGGGTGCCCGCGTGCGGCGCAGGGGCGGGACTTGCGCCGACCGGGGTTCCTGGCACAGTCCCGCGGATGCCCGATGCCTCCCCCGCTCCCGGTGGCGCGACGCCGTTCGACGCGCCGTGGACGCTCCCGTACGGCCTCCCGCCGTTCGGTGAGATCCGGACGGAGCACTTCCTCCCGGGCTTCCGGGCGGCGATGACGGCGCACCGGGCGGAGGTGGACGCCGTCATCGTGGACCCGGCGCCGCCGGGGTTCGCGAACACGGTGGAGGCGCTGGAACGGTCGGGGCGGATGCTGGACCGGGTGGCCTCGGTGTTCTTCAACCTCACGGCGTCCGACACGACGCCGGAGCTCGACGCGATCGAGGCGGAGGTGGCGCCCCTGCTCGCCGCGCACCGCGACGCGATCGTCCTGGACCCCGCGCTGTACGACCGGCTGCGGGTCGTGTGGGACGGCGAGGACGACCCGGCCCGCACCACGGAGCAGCGGCGCCTGCTGGACCGCTACCGGAAGGACTTCGAACGAGCGGGGGCGGGGCTGGGCGCCGAGGCGCAGACGCGCCTGCGGGAGCTCAACGCGGAGCTCTCAACCCTCATGACCGCGTTCAAGGGGCGCTTGGCGGCCGACACGAACGGCGCGGCGCTGCACGTGACGGACCCGGCGGAGCTGGACGGCCTGCCGGAGGACGCCGTCGCGGCGGCCGCGGAGGCAGCCCGGTCCGCGGGCCGGGACGGACACCTCATCACGCTCGTGCTCCCCACCGGCCAGCCGGCCCTGGCGCGCCTGCGCCGCCGCGACGTGCGGGAACGCCTCCACCGGGCGTCGGTGGAACGCGGCGCCCGCGGCGACGGCAACGACACCCGCGCCACGATCGTGCGCATCGCGGCGCTGCGCGCCGAGCGGGCCCGCCTGCTGGGCTTCGCACACCACGCCGACTACGTCGTCGCGGATGAGACCGCCGGCGACCTGGGGGCCGTCACCACCATGCTGACGGGCCTGGTGGGACCCGCGACGGCCAACGCCCGCGCGGAGGCCGCAGAGTTGGAGGCCCTGCTGGCGGCCGACGGGGAGGCCGGGCCCCTGCGCCCCTGGGACTGGGCGTACTACGCCGACCGGGTCCGGCGCGAACGCTACGAGGTCGACCCGGCGGCGGTCCGCGAGCACCTGGAGCTCTCCCGCGTGGTCGCCGACGGGGTGTTCCACGCCGCGAACGCCCTCTACGGGCTCACCTTCACGCGCCGCACCGATCTCGCCGGCCACCACCCCGACGTGGAGGTGTACGAGGTCACGGACGCCGCCGGGACACCGGTCGGGCTGTTCCTGGGCGACTGGTTCGCCCGTCCCAGCAAGCGCGGCGGCGCCTGGATGAGTACGTTCGCCGACCAGTCGCACCTGCTCGGCACGCGCCCGGTGACCGTCGTGAACATGCACATCCCCCGGCCGCCGGATGGGCGCGCCGCCCTGCTCACCGCCGACGAGGTGGAGACCGCCTTCCACGAGTTCGGCCACGTCCTGCACGGCCTGCTGTCCGACGTGCGCTACCCGCGGCTGGCGGGCACGGCCGTGCCCCGGGACTTCGTGGAGTTCCCCTCGCAGGTGAACGAGATGTGGGCCCTGTGGCCCGACGTGCTGCGCCGCTACGCCCGGCACCGGCGGACCGGTGAGCCGCTGCCCCAGACCCTCGTGGACCGGCTCATCGCCGCCCGCGCATACGGCGAGGGACATGCCACCACCGAGTACCTGGCGGCCGCGCTCCTCGACCTCGCGTGGCACATGCGCACCGCCGACGACCCGCCGGTGGCGCCGGACGACGTGGCGTCGTTCGAGCGGGCGGCGCTGGAGGCCCACGGCCTGGACCCGGACCTGGTGCCGCCGCGGTACCGCAGCGCGTACTTCGCCCACGTGTGGTCGGGCGGCGGGTATGCGGCGGCCTACTGGTCGTACATCTGGGCGGAGGTGCTGGACGCCGACACCGCCGAGTGGTTCGCCGCCCGCGGGGGGCTGGACCGCGACAGCGGCACGGCGTTCGCGCGGGAGGTGCTCAGCCGCGGCGGTGCCGTCGACCCCATGGCCGCGGTCGAGCGCCTGCTGGGGCGGCCGCCCCGCGTGGAGCCGCTGCTGCGTCGGCGCGGTCTGGCGACCGCCGGCTGATCCGGCGAGCCGGGGGTCAGACCCGCCCGTACAGCGCCATCACCGACCGCCCGTAGGCGACGGTGTCGTCGTACGGCCCGCGCTCGGTGAGGGAACGCAGGCCCTGGTAGTAGGCCATGGCGGTGCGGCGCGCGTCGCCGGTGCGGCGCTGCAGCCAGGCGATGTAGGCGACACCGCCCTCGACGTTGTCGTACACGTTGCGCGCGTCCAGGCGCCGGCCCACCAGGGACGGCCCCACCCAGTCGGCGGTGTACGGCATGAGCTGCATCACCCCGATCGCCCCGGCGTGCGACCGCATGAACTGGCTGTACCCGCTCTCGTGGTAGGAGATCGCCCGCGCGAGGTTCGCATCCACGCCGTACCTCCCGGCGACCCGGCTGATGAGCGACCCCACCTCGGACCGCGCGACGGTCGCCGTGGGCTCCACGTACGAGGGCGCGGGCATCCCGCCGGTGGACGTGCCTCCGGACACGCGCAGCACCTGCCCGGCGTGGATGGCGTTCGGGTTCGTCAGGCCGTTCAGGGATGCCAGGGCGGTCACCGACGTGCCGGCCCGTGCGGCGATGGCCGACAGGGTGTCGCCCGCCCGGACCGTGACGCTTCCGCCTGAGGCGGGGGTCGCGGCCGGCGTCGCGCCACCCGGCAGGCGCAGGCGCGTGCCGGCCACGATGCGGTTCGGGTCGCGGATGCCGTTCACGGCGGCCAGGGACGCGGCGCTCACCCCGCTGCGTGCGGCGATCGCCGACAGGGAGTCCCCGGGACGCACGGTCACCGTGCCCCCGGATGCGGCGCCGCCGCCGGCAGCGGGGAGGCTGAGGGACGCGCCCAGCACGATGTGGTTCGGGTCGCGGATGCCGTTGGCGGCCGCCAGGGCGGCGGCGCTCACCCCGTGACGCGCGGCGATGCCGGACAGCGTGTCGCCCGGGCGCACCGTCACAGTGGCGCCCTCGGCCTGGCCCACCGCGACCAGCAGCAGCGCGGCGAGCAGTCCGAGCACGACCCCGAAGCGCCGGCGGGAAATGCGGGAGAAGTTCACGAACCGGGTCATCGGCCGTAGGAAAACGTGCGCGAGGGGCCGGTTCCACCCCCGTTGCGCGCCGCGACCCCTCCCCCGGGTCTCCCCCTGCCGTCCCGCGGTGCCGCCCGCACCGTGGTGCAGGATCCCGGTGATGGCCGACATCCCCACGGGAATGACGATCCGCGCCCTGCTGGGCCGGTACCGCCCGCCCGATCGGCATGCTCGTTGCAGCAACCGCCGACGGCATTGCGGGATACATGCTCCCGTTCGGATGGAACCTGCGGGAGCCCGCCGGCACCGCGCCGGCCCAGGGTGACCTGGTGGTCGCCCTGGGCCCGCTCGCCGCCCTGGATGGCATGGCGGCGTGAGCCGGAGGCCCGGGGACAGGCCCGGGCTCCGGCGCATCCGCCTAGTGGCCGAACCGCACGTCCGGCAGCAGCCGGTCGAGCCACCGGGGCTGCCACCAGGCGGCGGGCCCGGCGAGGCGCAGCAGGACCGGCACCAGCAGCAGCCGCACGAGCACGGCGTCCAGGAGCACGGCGACGCCCAGGATGATCCCCATCTCCTT
>JADLHW010000016.1 GCA_020848615.1 Thermoleophilia bacterium | reverse complement strand
TCAATTCCGAAGGGGAGGCCGCCGGGCACCGTCACGGAGAACTCGAGGACCCAGCTCACCGCTCGCCCGTCAGCGGTCCGTGACCGGCGGCGGGGGTGGCGGCGGCGGGATGGTGCCCTGCGCGTACCGGTCCGCGCCGGGCGCGGCGGCCCTGGACGGCGGCTTCCCCAGGTCCCGCGTCCGGATCACATAGGTCTTCGCCCACCGGTCGCCCACGCGCTGGTGGTCGCGGCCGCCGAGGATGAGGACCGCACCCACGAGGGCGGCGATGAGGAAGCCGACGCCGAACACGACCCACCCGATGCCCAGGGTCGCGCTGCGGATGAGGCACCGCGCGATCCCGGCCGGGGCGCCGTCGCGTCCCACCACGCGCAGGCCGGTGAGGAGCTTGCCCGGCGTGCCGCCCAGCAGGCCCTGCAGCACCCCGTGGTACGCGAACCAGATCACGAGGATCGCCAGGAGGTACGCCACCGCCCGGGCGTCGTGGACCACGTGGATCTCGTCGTTGAAGCCGGCGCACAGGTTGAGGCCGCCCTCGGCGTCCTGGTAGTCGGTGCACCCCGCGGCGCCCACGGCGCCGCCGATGCGCTCGGCCATCGCGGCGAACACCAGCCACGAGGCCGCAAGGTAGATGGCGAGGTCGATGAGCGCCGCGAGCACGCGGCGTCCGCTCACCGCGGTCGCGTCGTGGTACGAGGAGGCGGTCATGCGCGAAGTCTGCCCGTTCCGGGCGGACGTCGTGCGCACGGTGCGTCAGGCGGTGAGCGCCGGGAGGACCATCCGCAGGCGGGTGCCGCCGTCATCGCCGCACTCGGCCTCGGCGCGCCCGCCGTGCGCCTCGGCGACCATCCGCACCAGGTACAGGCCCAGGCGCGAGCCGAGCATCCCGCGAGGCCCCGCGCTCGCGGGCGCGGTGCGTCCCGCGAACAGCTCCCCCACCTCGGCGGGGTCCAGGGGGATCCCCTGGTCGCGGACCTCGACCGCCACCTCGCCGGGGCCGGCCGCGCAGGCCAGCGCCTCCACCGCGCCGCCGGGCATGGAGAACCCGATGGCGTACTGCAGCAGGTAGTCCACGGCCTGTCCCAGGGAGATGACGTCCCCGGCGACCCGCGGGCAGGGCTCGCTGCCGGCGCCCAGCAGCACGCCGCGGGCCTCGGCGGATCCCGCCGCGCCGCGCACCCGCTCGCGCACCAGCGCGCCCAGGTCCAGGGGGTCGCCGGCCGGCGCTCCGGCCTGCAGCTGGGCGACCACGATGAGGTCGTCCACCAGGCGCTCCAGCCGCTCCGCGTTGCGGGCCGCGATGGATGCGACGCGGTGCTGCCCCGGCCCCAGCTCCCCCACCTCGCCGTCCAGCAGCACCTGCAGGTAGCCGCTCACGGAGGTCAGGGGGCCCCGGAGCTCCTCGGAGGCCAGCACGAGCAGGTCGCGCACGTCGTCGGCGCCGGGCCCCGGGCGGCCCGGGGGCCGCTGCTGCGGAATCCGTTCCACGTCCCTGTGTATCGGCGGGCGGCGTGGGGTCTTTCGCCCCGCGCCGGGAACCCGGGTCAGTCGTCCAGGCGGCCGCGCGCGTACCACTCCAGCTGACGCTCCGGCGGCAGCTCCTCGAACCGCTCCCCGGCGACGGCGGCCAGGGCGGCGGCGCGTTCCACGCGGCCGCGGAACCTCAGTGCGGTGCCCCGCAGCGCGAGCTCCGGGTCGGCGCCGAGGCGCCCGGCCACCGCCACCGCGGCGAACAGCACGTCGCCGAGCTCGGCGGCGCAGGGGTCGGCGGTGAGCTCCGCGACCTCCTCGCGCAGCTGGTCCAGCGCATCGGCGGTGGTGCCGAACACGAACCCCACGGCGGCGGCGCGCCGCTGGGCCTTCGTGGCGTACGCCAGCGCCGGGAGCCCCGCGGGCAGGTCGTGGAAGACCCCCTGGTCCGCGCGGTCCTCGCGCTTGCGGCGCTCCCACAGCTCCAGCACCCGTCCGGCGTCGCGGGCGACGGCGTCGCCGTACACGTGGGGGTGGCGGCTGATGAGCTTGTCCGCCTGGCCGCCGGCGACCGTCCCGAGGTCGGCGTCGCCGGTCTCCTCCAGCAGCTGGGCGAGGAACACCGCCTGGAAGAGCAGGTCGCCGATCTCGTCGGCCTGCTTGGCGGCGTCACCCGAGGCGACGGCGTCCGCCACCTCGAAGGCCTCCTCGATGGTGTGCGGCACGATCGTGGAGGCGTCCTGCTCGCGGTCCCACGGGCAGTCCCGGCGCAGCCGTCGCCCCACGCGGGCGAGGCGGGCGACGTGCGCGCCGATCGCCCGGTCCCGCAGGGCGTCGCGCACCGGCAGTGTCGTCGCGTCCGGGAGGGCCGTCGCGATGCGATGCGCCTCCGGGTCGGGCGCCGCCACCACGGCGCCGGCGGGCAACGCGGCGAGGTCGCCCAGCGGCTCAGGGACGACGGGTGCCAGGGCCGCGAGGAGCCCCTCCGGCAGGGGCGGCGCGAACACGCGGGCGGGCGGGGCGAGCGCCGCGATGGCCGCGGCCGGCAGGGCGTCGGGGCCGCCGGGCCCCAGGCCCACGACCAGGGTCACGGGGCGGTGGTGGTCGTCCCGGTGGTGGTCTGCGGCTTCAGGTCGTCGTTCGCGTAGACCGTCCGCTTCTCCCAGTCGCCCAGCGTCTTCTCACCCCAGGTGGACAGCTCGGCCTGCCGTTTGCTCGACAGCTGGGTCGTGATGATGTTGGCCCGCGCCTCCGAGAAGGGGACCGTGCGCGCCGCCGTGATCTTGCTGATGTAGATGAGGTGCCAGCCGAACTGGGTCTTCACCGGGTCGGAGATCTGGCCCTGCTTGAGCTTGAACGCGACCTTCTCGAACTCCGGGACCAGCTGGCCCTTCTGGATGACCCCGAGGTTGCCGCCGGCGGCCTTGGTGCCGGTGTCGGTGGAGTTCTGCTTGGCGAGCTCGGCGAAGTTCGCCGGCGTCGCCTCGGCGCGCAGCGCCGTCGCCTTGGCCTCGGTGGCCACCAGGATGTGCGACGCGGTGCGCTCCTCCTGCTTGCGGAACTCCGCGCGGTTCGTGTCGTAGTACTTCTTCGCGTCGGCGGCGGTGAACCGGACCCCGCGGGTCACGTTGTTCTCCACCTTGCCCTGCGCGAGCTGGATGCGCACGACCTTGCGGGCCTCGGCGAGCGTGAACTTGCGGTCGGACAGGAACTTGGTGAACGCCTTGTCCGTCGTGATGTTCTGCTGGGTCTTCAGCGCGTCCAGCTGCTTGGTGACCTCCGAGTCGGCGACCACGCACGGCTTGCCGCACTTGCGGGCCTCGAACTCGATGATCTTCTGCTGGACCAGCTGCTGGAGCCCCTGGCGCTCGTAGTCCTTGTACTCGTCCGTGCCCTTCTCCGGGAAGGACTGGCCGGTCGCCCCGGCCTTCGCCTGTGCGAGCAGGCGGTCGAGCTGCGCCTGGGTGATCTCGGCGTCACCGACACGGGCGACGACACCCGCCGGGAGGTCCGCGCCGTCGTCGCCACCGCACGCGGCAAGGCCCAGGGAGGCCCCGGCGAGGAGGATGGCGATGCCCGCAACGAACCGCGTTCGGGGGCGATGTGAGCGGACGGCCTCTCCCACAGCGGGCGGGATGCTAGCACGGGGCTCCGGCGTCCCCGGCAACCCCGTTCCGGGCGACCTGCGGCGGGTCACGCGGCGGCGGCCGGGTGGGCCAGGGCCGCCAGCACGCGCAGCAGTTCGTTCGCGCTCTCCACGCGTTCGGACGGGGCGCTGGGCGCCGGCACCGACACCGTCTGGGCACGGGAGTCGTACAGGGCCCGCGGGGCCCGCTCCCGCAGGTCCTTCAGCCGGCTGCTGGTGAGGCTCACCGGCGCCAGCACGATCCGGCCACCGCGCACGGCCACCTGGCCGGCGTCCACCTCGCGCATGCGCACGCGCAGCTCCTGGACGCCCAGGAGTGCCTCCACCCCGGGCGGCGGGGGGCCGAAGCGGTCGGAGATCTCGTCGCGCAGGCCGGCGACGGCCTCGAGGTCGGCGGCGAGCGAGATGCGCCGGTGCAGCTCGATCTTCGCGGCCTCGAACGGCACGTAGTCGGCGGGGATGTACGCGGAGATCGGGATCTCGACGCGCACCTCGCGCTCGGGCACCAGGATGCCCTGCCCCAGGGCGACGGCCTCCTGCAGCATCTCGACGTACAGCTCGAAGCCCACCGCGGCCACGTGGCCGGTCTGCTCGTCGCCCAGCAGGTTGCCGGCGCCGCGGATCTCCAGGTCGCGCATCGCGATGCGCAGCCCGGAGCCCAGCTCGGTGTAGTCGGCCAGGGCGCGCAGGCGGGAGGCCGCGTCCCGCGTGAGGGCGGCCTCGTCGGGATACAGCAGGTACGCGTGGGCGGTCACGCTGCTGCGGCCCACCCGCCCGCGGATCTGGTAGAGCTGCGACAGGCCCAGCATGTCCGCGCGCTCCACCACCAGGGTGTTGGCCTGGGGGATGTCGATGCCGCTCTCGATGATGCTGGTGGCCACCAGCACGTCCCCCTCCCCGCGGATGAACGCGAGCATGACGTCCTCCAGGCGGTGCTCCGGCATCTGCCCGTGGGCGACCATCACGGTGAGATCCGGCACCAGCGCGCGCACCCGCTCGGCGGCCTGGTCGATGGTCTCCACGCGGTTGTGGAGGTAGAAGCTCTGCCCGCCGCGCTCGTGCTCGCGGCGCAGGGCCTCCTGCACCATGTGCTCGTCGTACTCGCCCACGTGCGTGGCGATGGGGCGGCGACCGCGCGGCGGGGTCTCGATCACGCTGATGTCGCGCAGCCCCGACATGGAGATCTGGAGGGTGCGCGGGATGGGGGTGGCGCTCATCGCCAGCACGTCGACGCGCACGCGCAGCTGGCGCAGCGCCTCCTTCTGGGCCACGCCGAACCGCTGCTCCTCGTCCACGATCACCAGGCCCAGGTCCTTCGGGCGGACGTCCATCGACAGCAGCCGGTGGGTGCCCACCAGCACGTCGAGCTTGCCCTCGGCGAACCGGTTGAGGGCGTCCCGCACCTCGGCGGCGCTGCGGAAGCGGTTCACCATGTCCAGGGTGACCGGCAGGTCGGCGAAGCGCTCCCGGAAGGTCGCCGCGTGCTGCTGGGCGAGGATGGTGGTGGGCACCAGCACCATCACCTGCTTGCCGCCCACCGCGGCCTTGAACGCCGCGCGCATCGCGATCTCGGTCTTGCCGAACCCGACGTCGCCGCAGATGAGCCGGTCCATGGGGCGCGCGCGCTCCATGTCGTCGTAGACGGCGTCGATGGCGCGCTGCTGGTCGGGGGTCTCCTGGTGGGCGAAGCGCCGCTCCAGCTCCCCCATCCACTCGTCGTTGGCGGGGAACCGGTGCCCCTCCACCCGCTGGCGGGCCTCGTACAGGGCGATGAGCTCGCCGGCCATCTCCCGCACCGCGGCGCGGGCGCGGGCCTTCATCCTGTCCCACGCCTTGCCGCCCAGCTTCGACAGGGACGGGGCGCCGCCGTCGGCGCCGACGTAGCGCGTGACCTTGTCGAGCTGGTCGTGCGGGACGTACAGGCGGTCGCTGCCCGCGAACGCCAGCGCGAGGTAGTCGCGGGTCACGTTCGCGACGGTGCGGGTCTCGAACCCGGTGAGGCGCCCGATGCCGTGGTCCTCGTGCACCACGTAGTCGCCCACCCGCAGGTCCATGAAGCTCGCCAGGCGGCGGCCCACCACCGGGCCGCGCTCGGCCGCGGGACGGCGGCGGCGCAGGATCGCGCCCTCCGGGATGAGCGCCAGGCGGAGGGACTGGCTCAGCACCCCGTCGCGCAGCGGCAGCGGCGCGAAGGCCACCGTGCCCGGCTCCGGCAGCTCGCCCGCCCCCATCAGCACCGGGCGGATGCGCTCCATGCGCAAGGCGGCCCGCTCCATGTCGCCGCGGCGGCCGAAGGCCACCAGCACCCGGTGCCCGTTCCGGGCCAGGCGGGCGAGCTCCGCCTCCGCCTCCTTCTGGCCGCGGGTGGCGAAGCGCGCCTCCACCGCGTCGAAGGCGGCCTCCGCGCCCCCGGCGGGCGGCGCCAGGTCGAGGGCGGTGAGCGCCTCCAGGCGCCCGGTCACGGCGTCGATGTCCGCCAGCGCGCCGGAGGCGGCCTCGTCCTCGAACCGCTCGCGCGCGTCGCGCAGGGCACCGGGGAACTGCGCCGGGCCCAGCCGCACGACGGCGGCGTCCCGGAACCGCTCATCGTCGAGGGGCGCGTGCGGGACGTCCGAGACGGGTTCGGCGGCGGGCCACACCAGGATCCGCTCCACCGGCCGGATCGTGCGCTGCGTGAACGGCGAGAACGCCCGGATGCTCTCGATCTCGTCGCCGAATAGCTCGATGCGGACGGGCATGTCGGCGGTGGACGGGTACACGTCCATGAGGCCGCCGCGCACGGCGACCTCCCCGCGCTCCTCCACCTGGTCGGTGCGGTCGTACCCCAGGGCGACCAGGCGGTCGAGCAGCTCGTCCAGCTCCACGCGCTCGCCCACCGCGATCCGCAGCGCCTCCGGCCACTCGCCGGCCGGCGCGACGAGCTCGGCGAGGGCGGGGGCGCCGGTCACCACGACGCTGCCCGGCCGTCCCGCGGTGGCGGCGGCACGGGCACGCTGGCCCACCAGGTGCGGCGACGCGCCCACCGCCCCGCCCAGCGGCACCCCGCGGGACGGGTACAGGGCCACCGCCGCCCGGCCCAGCAGGGCCTCCAGGTCGGTCGCCAGGTCACGCGCCTCGTCGTCCTCGGCGCACACGGCGATGAGCGGCCGGCCGGCGACGCGGGCGAGCGCGGCGAGCGCGAGCGGCCATCCCGGCCGTGCCAGCGTCACGCGCCCGGCGGACTCCCCGCCGGCGAGCAGCTCGGCGGCAGCGCCCATGGGGGCGACCCCCAGCACCAGCGCCTCCAGGGCGGAGGTGGCCGCCTCACTCCGCGACATCGGCGGCCTCCCCCTCGGTGTCGGCGGCCGCCGTGGCCTCGGCGGCGGCGCGGCGCTCGGCACGTGCCTTCGCCCGGGCCCCCGGCGGGGCCGCGTGATGCTCGGCGATCGCGGCGTCGATGCCGGACTCCAGCGCGGTCTCCACCATCCGCAGCGCGGCGCCCAGCAGCGCGAGCACCTCGTCGCGCGGCTCGGTGAACGCCTGCAGCACCCAGGCGGCATCGTCGCCGCGGAACTCCGGTCCCGGCCGGCCGACGCCCACGCGCACCCGGGCGTAGTCCCGGGAACCCAGTCCCTGATCGATCGAGCGCAGGCCGTTGTGACCGCCGTGGCCACCCCCGCACTTGCCCCGCACGACGCCGAACGGCAGGTCGATCTCGTCGTGCACCACCAGCACCTGCCCGGGGGTGATGCGCAGCGACCCGGCGGCCGGGCCCACGGAACGGCCGGAGTCGTTCATGAACGTGGTGGGCACCAGGAGGGCCAGCGGCCCGCCCGGCCCGCGGGTCTCCGCCCAGCGGCCGGCGTACTTCTCGCCGAAGCGGGTCACGCCGAGGCGCAGCGCGAGCTCCTCCACGACCATCTGGCCCGCGTTGTGGCGGGTGGCGGCGTACCTGCCGCCCGGGTTGCCCAGGCCGACGACGAGTCGGATGGGATCCGGTGAGGGGCTGATCGGGTCGGCGTTCAAGACGTGGACGGGTCCGCGCACGGTGGAACGCCGACCTGCGATCGATGGTAGCCCGGCCGGTGGGGCCGGGCGACCGGGGACCTGGCTACTCGGACTCCGCCTCGTCGGCCTCGGCCTCGGCCTCGCCCTCGGACTCCTCGGGCTCCACGAAGACGGGCTCGGCGGCGGCGAGCGCGGCGCGCTCCTCGGCCTCGACCTCGGCCTCGTGCTGGGCCTCGACGGCCTCGGCGATGAGGGCGGCGTCGGCGGGACGGAAGTCGACGTGCCAGTAGTCGCCGCGCACGGGGTCGAGGTCGCGGTCGACGAGCACGACGGTCTGGCGGGTGCCGCCGTCGATCGCCAGCTCGACGACACCCAGGCCGCCCTCGGCGTGCAGGGCGCGGCGGAGCTCGCGCTCGTTCACCGAGAAGGAGATCGACGCGCCGGGCGAGTGGTAGAGGACGCCGGGCACCAGACCCTGCTTGCGCAGGCGGCGGGCGGGTCCGTTGCCGCGCTCGGTACGGGTGACTGCGTCGAGACTGGGGTGTGCCATCGGGTGGGTCGTCCTTCGGATCCAGGGTTCGGCCGGCCGGGGATCATACCGGTTTCTGAATCACCGGTCCTCCATCGCCCGGTCGACTCGCGCGAGCGCTCCGCATGCGCGCGTTCGGGGCCGTCGGCTCCAGGAACCACGGCTCACGCCTGCCTGGAACGGGTTCGAGGTCGCCCTCCATGAAGGGGGTCAGCGGGCCCGCTCCCGTTCGGCGCGCCGGCTGAACGCCGGCAAACAGATCGCCGGCGCTGAGCCGCGGCGCCGGCGCGTCAGCGCGGCCCCGGGCAGGACGCGCCGTGTCCGCGGCGCCCCGCGAGCATCGCGGCGGCGCGTCGCACGAGCCCCGCGCGGCGGCGGGCGGCCGCGGAGCGGCGCAGGCCGTGGTCGACGGGGTACCCCCGCAGGGGAGGCGCTCCGTTCATGTCGTCTCCATTCGTCTCGACGTCATCTATCTTGATGTCAAGCGTAATGGCGGGTGCCGCGGCTCACAAGCTCGACGTCGAGATAAACTGTCCCGCATGGGCGACGACCGCGTGGACCTCATCCTCGAGCAGTGGGCGCGGGAGCGTCCCGACCTGGACCACTCGCCCCTTGCGATCGTCGGCCGCCTGGCCCGCGCGACCCGGCAGATCGAGGACGCCCTGCGGGTGAACCAGCGCCGGTTCGGCCTCACCCCCGACGAGTTCGACGTGCTGGCGACGCTCCGGCGCGAAGGGGTCCCCTTCGAGATGAACCCATGTGACCTCGGCGAGTCGATGCTCATCTCGAGCGGCACCGTGACCCACCGGCTCGACAAGCTCGAGAAGCGCGGCCTGGTCGCCCGGCGGCCGGACCCCGGTGACCGGCGGAGCGTGCTGGTGTCGCTCACCCCGGAGGGCCGGGAGCTGCAGGACACGGCGATGGCGTCGCACGTGGAGCTGGAGGCCCGCCTGCTCGGGGGCCTGTCCGACCGCCAGCGGTCCGACCTCGCGCGGCTGCTCAAGCGGCTGTCCGCGACGGCCGTGGCGGACTGAGGTGCCGGAGGGGCACACCATCCACCGCGCCGCCACCGAGCACCGCGGGCTGCTGGCGGGACGCGAGGTGGAGGTGCGGTCGCCGCAGGGGCGGTTCGCCGACGGCGCGCGCCTGCTCGACGGTCGCCGGCTCGACGACGTGGAGGCCCACGGCAAGCACCTGTTCTACCGCTGGGACACCGGCGACATCGTGCACGTGCACCTGGGCCTCTTCGGCAAGTTCCGTCGTCACGAGGGCACGCCGCCGGAGCCGCGCCCCACGACCCGCCTGCGCATGGCCGTGCCCGCCGGCGCGATCGACCTCACCGGACCCACCGCCTGCGCGCTCATGGACGAGGGCGGGCGGGAGCGCATCCTTACCCGCCTGGGCCCGGACCCCCTGCGCGACGACGCCGACCCCGAGCGATTCGTGCGCCGGGTGCTGCGCAGCCGGGCGCCCGTCGGGACGCTGCTCATGGACCAGTCCGTGATCGCCGGCGTCGGGAACGTCTACCGGGCGGAGTCCCTGTTCGCGCGGGGCATCCACCCTTCGCGGGAGGGCCGCGACCTCACCGAGGACGAGGCCCGCGCCCTGTGGGACACGGTGCGGGAGATGCTCCGCGACGGGGTCCGGCGGGGCCGGATCATCACCACGTCACCGCACGAGCTGGGGATCCCGCGCTCGCGGATGCGCCGCGGGGACCGCACCTACGTGTACCGGCAGGACGCGTGCCGGCGGTGCGGCGGGCCGGTGGAGCGCTGGACCGTGGCGGGCCGGAACGCGTTCGCGTGCCCGGCGTGCCAGCCGGGCCGTTAGGGACCGACGCAGTCGTCCCATTCCTGCGCCGTGAGCCCGTGGCGCAGGGCGAGACGCAACTGACGCAGCTGCGACCGCAGGTGGAGGCGCTGCTCCTCGGGGCCGAGGACGCTGGAGATGCGGTCCTCCAGGTCGCCGAGCAGCGGGAAGGCCGCCTGCAGCAGTTCCCGCCCCTGGTCGGTGACGGTCACGGCCCGGCGGCGGCGGTCCATGGCGCTCTCGTGCCGCTGGACGAGGCCGCGCTCCTCCAGCTGGTGCAGCACGGTGGTGGCGTGCGCCGAGCTCATGCCCAGCACCCGGGTGAGGTCCACGGCGTGGGCGGTCCCGGTCTCGCGCCCCGCGACGACGCGCAGCACGTTGAACTGGTTCACGCTCAGCCCGGCCCGCTCCCGCAGGCCCCGCTCCAGCACCTGACCCAGCTCCAGGCCCGCCATCAGCAGCTCGTTGACCGTGCCGGCGGCGGCGGCGGTCCCTGCGTCCTTGCGCTCGTCGGCCATCGGGAGATAGCGTACCGCGGCAGTTAGCTAAATAGCGAGCTGTCTACGAGGAGTCACCGTGGCACTGTTGAGTGAGAAGATCGTGCTGATCACCGGGGGAAGCAAGGGCCTGGGCTTCGCGACGGCCCTGGAGTTCGCCCGCAACGGCGCGCAGGTCGTCATCACCGGGCGCGGGCAGGAGGCCCTCGACGACGCCGTGGCCAGGGCGGCCGGCGAGGACGTCGTGCTCGAGGCCATCCGGGGGGACGTCTCCGACGAGGACGACTGCCGGCGCACCGTCGGCGAGGTCCTGTCGCGGCACGGCCGCATCGACGTGCTCTTCAACAACGCGGGGGTGCTGTTCGCCGGCACCACATGGGAGACGAGCACCGACGTGTGGGACCTCACCATGGCCGTCAACGTCCGCGGCACGTGGCTCATGTCCCGGGCCGTGATCCCCCACATGCTGGAGCGCGGCCGCGGCGCGATCATCAACAACAGCTCCGTGCTGGGCATCAAGGCCTGCCCCGGGGCCTCCGCCTACAACACCAGCAAGGGCGCGATCAACCAGCTCACCCGGTCCATGGCGCTCGAGCTGGCCGGCACAGGCGTTCGGGTGAACGCCCTCTGCCCCGGCACCAGCGTGACCCCGATGGTCGCCGAGGTCTTCGCGGGCGCCCCCGACCCGGCTGCGGCCGAGGCGTTCTTCCTGTCCCAGCACCCCATGGGACGGTTCGGCACGGAGGAGGAGGTCGCGAGGGCGGCCCTCCTGCTCGCGCAGGACGGCATGGACTTCATGACCGGGTCGATGCTCTCCGTGGACGGCGGGTGGTGCGCCCGCTGAGGGCGCACCACCCCGGGCGTTCCTTTAGAAGAGCTGGTTCTGGCCCGCGAAGATCTCCGACACCGACTCGTCGCAGAACACGTTGTGCACGGAGTCGGCGAGGATCTTGGAGACGCTCACGACCTTGATCAGCTGACGTGGGGCCCCGTCGGGCAGCGGGATGGTGTCGGTCACCACCACCTCCTCGATCTCCGATGCGAGGAGGCGCTCGAAGGCGGGGCCGCTGAACAGGCCGTGCACGGCGGCGCTGAACACGCGGCGGGCGCCCGCCTGCTTGATGGTGTCGGCGCCGGCCACCAGGGTGCCGGCCGTGTCGATCATGTCGTCGATGAGGATCGCGTCCTTGCCGGACACGTCACCCACCAGCAGGGTGATCTCGGCCTCGTTGTGCTCCGGGCGCTGCTTGGTGAGCACCGCGAGGTCGGCGCCCAGCTGCTCGGCCACGTGGTTGGCGAGCTTGGCGCGTCCGGCGTCGGGCGACACCACCACGATGTCCCGCATGTCCCCGCGCTCGCGCCGCTCCTTGAAGTGCTCCACAAGGAGGGGGATGGCGGTCATGTGGTCCACCGGGATGCGGAAGAAACCCTGCACCTGGCCCGCGTGGAGGTCCATGGTGAGCACCCGGTCCACGCCGGCGGCCTGCAGGAGCTCCGCGATGAGCTTCGCGGTGATGGGCTCGCGCGGCGCGGACTTCTTGTCCTGCCGGGAGTAGCCGTACCAGGGGATCACCGCGTTGATGCGGTGCGCCGACGCCAGCTTCGCGGCGTCGATCATGATGAGCAGCTCCATGAGCGCGTCGTTCACGGGCCTGCACGTGGATTGCACCAGGAAGACGTCCGCCCCCCGGATGCTCTCCTCGAACCGCACGTAGATCTCGCCGTTCGCGAACGTCTTCAGGGTCACCTCGCCGAGGTCGATCCCGAGCTCGTCGGCGATCCGGTCGCCGATCTCCCGGCTCGCCCGCCCGCTGAAGACCATCAGGCGCTTGCTGTCCTCGCGATCGATGCTGCTGCCCACCCCTAGTGCCCCCCGGAGTCGTTTGCCGCCTTGGCCTTCGCCACCGCCTTGGCGGTGAACCCTTCGATGACGGCCTGCCGGGCGCGGGCGATGCCCAGGGCACCGTCCGGCACGTCGTCGGTGATGATCGAACCCGCCCCGGTCATGACGTCGTCCCCGAGGGTGACGGGGGCGACGAACACGCAGTCCGAGCCGGTCTTCACGCGCGCCCCGATCCTCGTGGCGTGCTTGCGGAAGCCGTCGTAGTTCGCGGTGATGTTGCCGGCCCCGATGTTGGAGCCCTCGCCGATCTCGACGTCCCCCATGTAGGACAGGTGCGGCACCTTCGCCTTCCGGCCGATGCGGGCGTTCTTGGTCTCCACGAACGTCCCGATCTTCCCCGACTCGGCCAGCCGCGTGCCGGGGCGCAGGTAGGCGAACGGGCCCACCTGGGCGGCGGGGCCGATCTCGCTGCTGAACGCGTGGGCCGCGGTGACGCTCGCGCCGTCGCCCACCGCGCAGCCCTCGAGCACGCAGTCCGGGCCGATGGTGCAGCCCTCGCCCACGGTGGTGCCGGACCGCAGGTGCACGCCGGGCAGCAGGACCGTGTCCTGCCCCACCGTGACGTCGTGGTCCACGTACACGCCGGACGGGTCGGGCATGGTGACGCCGGCGAGCATGAGCTCCTCGCGCAGCCGCGCCTGGATCGCGGCCTCGCAGGCGGCGAGGTCGACGCGGGTGTTCACGCCGGCCACCACGTCCGGGTCGGCGCTGCGCAGCGCCCCGATGGGGCCGCCCACCAGGGGCAGGGTGTCGGGGAGGTACATCTCCCCCTGGGCGTTCTTGGAGCCCACCTGCCCGAGGGCGGCGGCGAGCGCGGCCCGGTCGAAGACGAAGATCCCGGCGTTGATCTCGGTGATCGCGAGCTGACCGGGGGTGGCGTCCTGGGCCTCCACCACGCCGGTCACCTCGCCGGCGCCGTCGCGCAGCACCCGCCCGTAGGCCCCCGCGTCGTCGAGGTCGGCGCTCACCATGGTCACGGCGCGCCCGGAGCCCGCGTGCATGCCCACCAGCTCGGTGATGAGCTCCGCGCGCAGCAGCGGCGTGTCACCGCACAGCAGCAGCACCGTGTCGCAGGCGGCGTCCAGGGCGTTCAGCCCGACGCTCGCGGCGTGGCCGGTGCCCAGCTGCCGCTCCTGCACCGCGGTGGCCACCCCGTCGGGCAGGACCGCGGTCACGTCGTCGGCCCCGTGGCCCACGACGACCACCGTGTGGACGGGGTCGACCCCCTCCAGCGCGGCGAGGACCCAGCCGACGAGGGGACGTCCGGCGATGCGGTGCAGCACCTTGGGGGTGGCGGACCGCATGCGCGTCCCGAGGCCGGCGGCGAGAACGACGACACCCAGCTTCATGTGGGAAGGCTCCGGGGGATCGGCGGCAACGAGGTTCCTGGTTGGGGCGGGAGGATTCGAACCCCCGATCGCGGGACCAAAACCCGCTGCCTTACCGCTTGGCTACGCCCCAGCGATACCGGCGTGGCGATTATAGGCAGGGGGTCCGGGGGCCGCATCAGGCGATCCCGGCGTCGAGGACGATCACGTCGACCACCACCGCCACGTCCTCGTCGGACGTGTCGCCGGTCTCGATGTTGACCATCTCGATGACGTCGCTCCGGCAGTCGATGCGGACGCGCATCCCCTCCTCCAGGACGCCGTCCTTGAACCGCTGGGCGACGGGCCCGCGGAGCTCGAACGTGTTCATGGCGAGGGTCTCGTCCGTGTCCAGGGTGAGGAGGATCACGTCACCGTCGTAGGGGTCGACGTCCTGCCACAGCAGGGCGATCTCCCCGGTGATTGACACGGCGCCGGCCACGAGCGTGCAGACTCTACATCCGTGACCGGCGACGCCGTCCCCCCACGACCGACCAGTTACCGCATCATCGGCCCCCCGGACCTGTTGCATGACCTCCGGACGGACTTCGAGGAGGTCGGCTGGCGGATGAGCGTCGTGCGCTGGCAGGCCGTGGTGACCGCACCCCCGGAGGACGCCGGGCACACGCCTCCGTCGTGGCCCCCGGAGGTGACGCTGGCGGGCGTGACCGACGAGGACCACGAGTCCGCCTGCCGGGACTACCTGGCCGGCCCCGCGGCCTGACGGCGGCCCGTGAGGCCGCGCGCCCACCCCACGGCCTCCAGCACGAAGGGGGCGAGGGCGATCGCCGCCATGTCGAAGTACACGTACCCGGAGGCGATCCCGGACGGGGGGTTGCCGTTGGGGATGCCGGTGTACGGGATCTCCGGCTTCCACGCCCACGTGCCCATCGCCACGCCGTACAGCTCCAGGAACGCGACGAAGAAGAACACCCCGGCGTAGACGTGCGGCACGCGGCCGCGCAGCAGGAAGAAGCTCAGCACCGCCACCCCGAACGCCCCGCCCACATCGGTGCGCTCCAGCACGGTGAGCCCGGCCAGGGCCCAGCCCGCCCCGGCGACCAGGGCGACGCGCACCATGGTGCGGTGGTGGGCCCGCATGAAGCCCGTCTGGGTGAGGCGCAGGCCGAACAGGTAGACCATCCCGTGGCCGGGCGGCACGAACATGGGCAGGTTCCCGTGCCGGTACACGTACACGCCCCACAGCACCGACCCGAGCACCTCGAAGAAGGTCGCGACCACGACCACCACCAGGGTCTGCACGCGCTCCAGCGACGTCGCGTACCGCAGCAGCCCGATGAGGAACACCCAGCAGCACAACCCCAGCAGGTGCTGCACGGACAGGTCCACCATCCGGTCCAGCGCGAACCCGGCGAGGGTGAGCCCCACGATCGCCGCGCAGGTGAGGGCGGGGGTGGTGCCGATGCGGTCGAGCGCGCCCATCACGGGGCGCGGGGGTGCGAGGGTGGCCACGGCCCCCCAGGGTACCGTGCCGCCGCCGAGCGTCCGCGGGCGACGCGCGCCCGGGCCGCCGGATAGGGTTCCCAGGACGGTCGGTGGTCGCCCCCCGGGGCGCGCGAGAGGGAAGCCGGTGTGAATCCGGCGCGGACCCGCCACTGTGACCCGGGAGCGGAACCGCAGGCGTCACGGCGCCGGCCACTGGGGCGAGGGCCCTGGGAAGGCGCGGATCACCGCGGAAGACCGGGGAGCCAGGAGACCTGCCCCGGCCGCGAACAGACAAACGCTTCTTCGCGGAACAGAGAGGCTCCATCCATGCATCACACCGTCCGGCGGGCCCTGCTCGCGTCCCTGCTGGCCTGCGGCGCCGTCCCGGCGACCGTCCTCGGCGCCACCGCCACCGTCCGGGTCGAGGGGTCCGGCGCGACCCTGCTGCCCGAGACCCCCGTGGAGCTCACGGGCTCGCCGTTCACCCTGAGGGACCCGGCCGACACCGACCAGATCACGGTGCCCGCCGACAGCGCCACCGGGCAGCTCGGCCGCGCCGCCGCGGCCGCCGCCGTGCCGGTGGGCTTCCAGGTCTTCGACTTCGGCACGGGCCCCACCAGCTTCATCACCCGCATCGGCGCCGACACGATGCCCGCGTCGTTCACCCCGTCCTGGCGGGTCACGGTGAACCACGTCGCCCGCGACACCGGCGCGGACGCCACCACCGTCCTCCCGGGCGACCGTGTGGTGTGGGCGTTCGTGAGCGACTTCGCGACCCGCGAGCTGGACCTCGCGGTGTCCGGGGACCTCGTGAAGGCCGGCGACCCGTTCGAGGTGACGGTGAGCAGCCACGCCACCGACGGCACCTCGCGGCCCGCGGCGGGCGCCACGGTGGTGTACGCGGGCCGCACCGCCACGGCCGGCGCCACCGGACGCGTCACGTTCACCGCCACCGGCACCGGCACCCAGGCGGTGTCGGCGACGCTGACCGACGAGGTGCGCAGCCCCGCCCGACAGGTGTGCGCGGTCACCACCGACGCATCGGTGTGCGGCCTGCCCACCGCACCGCAGTACGGGGACGGCACCGGCGGGGCGGCGGCCGCCGCGGGCGACACCGTGGCGCCCGGCTCGCGCATCGCGTTCCCGCGCATCGGCTCGCGCGTGGCCCGCGTGCGGGGCATCACCGGCGTCGCCGGGCCCGACCGCTCCGACGTCGCGCGGGTCGAGGTGGCCCTCGCCCGCCGCGTGGGCACCCAGTGCCGGTTCATGACGGCCGCCGGCCGCCTGGCCGCCCCCGGCCCGTGCTCGGCGCGCGCCTGGCTGCGCACCCGGTCGGCCGGCGGCTACTGGACCCTGCCGCTGCGGGCCGCCCTCGCCCCGGGGCTGTGGCGGGTGTGGTCGCGGGCGACCGACGGGGCGGGCAACGCGGAGTCCACCGGCATCGCGCGCATCAACACCGGCCAGTTCACCGTGACGGCGCCGCGGACGCGCCGGGCGCGATGAGGGCCGCCCTCGCGGGTGCGGTGGCGGTGCTCGCCGCCGTGCCCGCCGCGGGCGCCGGGGCGACCTGCGCCACCCCGGCGGACATCTCGGCGGGCCGGCGCGCCGCCGCGTGGCTCGCGTCCAGGGACGCCGCGGCGATGCCGCCCGGTCAGCTGGCCGACACGATCGTGGCGCTGCGCGCCGCCGGGCGCCCGGCATCGGCGCTGGCGTCCCGCACCACCGCGCTGCGCCGGCGCGGCCCCGCGTACGCCGCCACCGCCGGGGCGTCGGCCAAGGTGGCGCTGGCCGCCCTGGCGGTGCGCGCCGACCCGGCCCGCTTCGGCGGGGTGGACTACCTCGCCCGCATCCGCCGCGCCTACGCCGACGGCCGCTACGGGGCGACGGCCTACGACCAGGCCTTCTCGATGATGGCCCTGGCCGGCGCGGGACGGCCCGTGCCGGCCGCCGCCGTGCGTGCGCTGCGCGGCACCCGCGGCACGGGCGGCTGGGGGTTCGACCTGCGGGCGGCGAGCCGCGACCAGGTCGACGCGACCGCCGTCGTGCTCGAGGCGCTGGCCGCCGCCGGGGTGTCCCCGCGCACGGCGTGGGTCGCCTCCGCCCGCGCGTGGATGCTGTCCCAGCGCGGACGGGACGGCGGCGTGGCGAGCGCCGGGGGCGGGCGCCCCGCGGACGGCAACACCACCGCCATGGCGTGGCGGGCCCTGTGCGCGTCCGGGGCACCGGTGCCCGCCCGCCTGCGTTCCGCCCTGCGGTCGCTGCAGGCCGCGGACGGGCGCATCCGGTTCACGACGGCCAGCGAGGGCAGCCCGCTGATGGCCACCACGGACGCGGTCGTCGCGCTCACCGGGCGCACCCTGCCGCCACGGTGACGATCTGACACATCGGCGCCCCGTGCCCCGCCGGGAGGCGATTCCGGCGGGGCACGGTCACCCCCGCCCTTTCACGGGGGAAGCGACACCCCTACGATCCCCGCATGGCCGTTCGGGTGCACTTCCAGACCGAGATGGAGTCCTTCCGGGCCGGCATGGTCGAGATGGCCAGCGTCGTGCTCAACCAGGTGGAGCGGGCCGTCGCGGCATGGGAGACGCTGGACTTCGACGCGGCCGACGCGGTCATCGCCGGCGACGACCGCGTGGACGAGCGGTGCGTGGAGCTCGACCAGAAGATCTTCAGCATCCAGCTGCTGGAGGCCCCCGTGGCCGCCGATCTGCGGTTGCTGCACGTGGGCCTCATCACGGTGATCGCGCTGGAACGCGTGGGCGACCTCGCGGTCGCGATGGCGACCCTCGCCCGGAACCAGCGTCCCGAGGCCACCGTGCCGGAGGTGCAGGAGCTCGTCCAGCGCATGAGCAGCCAGGCCGTCGACACCCTGGCGGTCGCGGTGCAGGCCATCGCGCGCGGCGACGTGGAGCTGGGGGAACGTGCCGTGGAGCAGGCCCGGCACGTCAAGGGGATGCTCAACGACGTGCTGGAGCTCGCCGGCACGGTCCAGGCCGACCCGCAGAACCGGTCGTGGCGCGCCGCCGCCATCCTCACCGCCCGGCACCTGGAGCGCGTCGCGAACAACGGCGCCGAGCTCGGCGGCCGCGTGCGCTTCCTCGTCACGGGTGAGCCGTTCGTCCGGAAGGCGTCCGCCTGACGCGCACCGTTCCCGCGAGGCGCTGACGGGAGCACCGCGATCGGGCACCAGGATGCGCGTCATGGCCTCGCGCACCCGCCTGCTCGCCCTGGTCGCCGCGTCGCTCGCCTGCGCCGCCCCCGCGTCCGCGGCGCCCACGCTCATCCGCACCGAGGCGCCGCCCGGCGAGATCGCGGTGGGCGCCGGCGGCATGTGGGTGGTGCAGGAGGGCACGCCCCGGACCCTGCGGCTGTACGACCTCACGACGGGCACGCCCGTCGGCGAGCCGGTGATCCTGCACGACGACGCCTCGCTCCAGCGGTACTGGGGCAAGCCCCTCGTCCCGTGCTGCGCCGTTCCCCACCCGCTGGTGGTCAGCGCCGGGTCGGCGTGGACCGTCACCGCCGGCGGCCGCATCGTGCGCGCCACCCGCACCGGGAACACGATCACGGTGACCTCGATCGGCCTGGAGGGTTCGGCCCGTGACGTGGCCGCCGGCAGCTCGGGCCTCTACGCCCTGGAGGTGCGGGTGCCGGGCGGCGTGCCGTGGGCCGGGCACCGGGTGGACACCATCGACACCGCCACCGACGCGGTGGCCGTGGGCCGGATCTTCGACCCCCCGGTCACCGGCGGGACCATCTTCGAGGGGCAGGGCCCGCTCCAGCTCGCCGCCGGGAACCCCGGGATCTTCTGGGGGACGAAGGCCTCGGTCAGCATGCGCACATATCGCCTCGACCGCCTCGCCGCATCCCGCGGCGCCGGCGTGCCGGTCGTCTCCGGGGGCAGGCTCATCGCCCGCGCCCGCGGCGTCACATGGCTCAAGCAGCAGTACGCCTGCGCCATCACCCGGCTTTCGCCGGCCGGCAGGGCGACATCGGTTCCCGAACGGTGGGACGCCACCTCCCGCGGCGGCTGCCGCCTGCGGCGCATCACCGCCGACGGCCACGGTGCCCTGTGGGCGATCGGGCAGGTCCGGGGTCACACGCGCGCCAGGGTGTTCCGCCTCGACGGCACCACGGGCCGGCTCACCGCCGCGCCGGTGCGCGTCGGCTTCGACCCGTGGTCCCTCGCCCCCGCGGGTCGCGGGGTGTGGGTGGGCGACTTCACCGCCCGGACGATCCGCTTCGTCCCGGCCCGGGGCTGAGCCCGGGCGAGGAGGCTCAGGCCTCCTGGGCCTCCGGCTGCTCCTCGGTCCCCTCGTCCGGAGGAGTGGCCGCGGCCTGCTGCTCCCGCTCCATCTTCTCCAGGCGGTTCAACGCCTCGAGGGCGTCGTCGGCACCCGACATGTTCCGGATGCTCGCCCGCCGTTCACGCTTTGCCTTGGCCATGTCCACCTCCCTGGAATCGCCGGGGGATTGTAGCCCCCCGGACAGGATGACTCAGGCGGACGGGGTGGGCCCGCCCAGCGGCAGGGCCCCCGCCGCGAGACGCCGCACCAGCTCGTCGTCCGCGGGCGGGAAGGGATACGCCGGCAGATCCTCCAGGCGCACCCAGCGGAACTGGACGACCCCCAGCGGACGGGGCCGCAGGCCCGGGGCCCAGGGCACCCGGTAGAAGCGGAGCTCGAGGGGCCCGGCGGGGGCGGTCCACAGGCGCTCGCCCACCCGCAGCTCCACGCCGAGCTCCTCCATGAGCTCGCGCCGCAGGGCCGCCTGGTCGGTCTCGCCGCGCTCGCGCTTGCCTCCCGGGAACTCCCACCTCCCGGCCTGCCCGCCGCCGGGCCGCCGCTGGCTCACCAACACCCGGCCGCCGTGGACGATCACCCCGGCGACCACGACCCGGGTCGGGGAGCCGCTCATCCCGCGGGGACCAGGTCGGCGCCGTCGCGCGCGGCGAGGCCGTCCGCCACCAGGCCCGCCGCGGCGTCCGGGTCGGCGGCCACCGGCACCCGTCCCGTCTCGGCCAGCCGGCCCAGGAGCGTCCCCCGGCGCTGGCGCATCGACCCCGCGTAGCGTCCCTGCGGCCGCTTCCTGGGGGTCACCTCGTCCACCGACCCGGCATCGGCCGCGGGGCAGCCCTCCCGCACGGGGCAGCCCGAACCGCAGCCCGGGGTCCGGGCCGTGCACCACAGGCGCCCCAGGTCCATGAGGGCCTGGCCCGCCGCCCAGCCCTCGCCGTCGGGCGTGCCGGGCCAGCCGCCCGGGAACCGCCGCGCGAGGATGCGCTCCACGTTGGTGTCCACGGGGAGCACGGCCTCACCGTCGGCGAAGCACCGGATCGCGGCCGCCGTGTACGGCCCCACGCCGGGCAGGTCGGTGAGGCGGTCCGGCCAGCCGTGGTCCACCACGTGCCGGGCCGCGGACCGCAGGTTCCGCGCGCGCCGCGGGTACCCCAGGCCGTGCCACAGCGCGAGCACGTCGCCCAGCGCGGCGTCCGCCAGGTCCCCCGCCGACGGCCAGCGGCGCAGCCACGCCTCGTAGAAGGGCACCACGCGCGCCACCTGGGTGGACTGCAGCATCACCTCGGCGACCAGCACCGCGTACCGGTCGCGGGTGCGCCGCCACGGGAGATCGGCCCCCTCCGAGGCGAACCACGCCAGCAGTCGTGCGACCGCGTCCCCCGCGGGGACCGGCCGGGCAGCGGGCGCCGCCCGCATCACCCCGGCGGCAGGAATCCGACCGCCTCGGTCGCGCGCCGGTAGGTCTCGGACGCCACCACCTCGGCCTTGTGCGCCCCGACCCGCAGCAGCCGCGACAGCTCGGCCCGGTCGTCCATCAGCTCGCGGTACCGGGCCTGGATGGGCTCCAGCGTCGCCACCACGGCGTCCGCGGCGGCGGCCTTCAGCGGCCCGTACTGGGTGAAGTCCCCGGCCAGGGCCGCCGGGTCCCCGCCCCCGCACGCCGCCAGGATGTCCAGCAGGTTCGACACGCCGGGCTTGGCCGCCCGGTCGTACCGCACCGAGTTCTCGGAGTCCGTGACGGCCCGCTTGAACTTCTTCGCGACCGTGGCCGGCGGGTCCGACAGGTAGATGATCCCGGTCTCGGCGCTGTTGGACTTGGACATCTTGCTCGTCGGCTCCTGGAGGTCCATGACCCGTGCGCCGGCCTTCGGCACCACCGCGTCGGGCAGCCGGAACACCTCGGCCCCGTAGCGCTGGTTGAAGCGCACCGCGATGTCCCGCGTGATCTCCACGTGCTGGCGCTGGTCGTCGCCCACCGGCACGTGGTCGGTGTCGTACAGCAGGATGTCGGCGGCCTGCAGCGCCGGGTACGTGAACAGCCCCGCGGGCACGAAGTCCGTGCCGCCCTTCGCGGTCTTGTCCTTGAACTGGGTCATCCGGGACAGCTCGCCGTACGAGACGGTGCACTCCATGAGCCACGACAGGCGGGCGTGCTCCGGGACGTGGCTCTGCACGAACACCGTCGCCACATCGGGGTCGAGGCCCACGGCGAACAGGACGGCGGCGAGCTCGATGGTCTGGGCGCCGATGACCCCGGGCTCCTGGACGGAGACCATGGCGTGCAGGTCGACGATGCCGTGGAAGGCGTCGGCCTCGTGCTGCCCGAGGACCCAGTTGCGGAGGGCCCCCAGGTAGTTCCCGAGGTGGACGGCGCCGGACGGCTGGATGCAGGAGAGGACGCGAGGCATGGCCGCCGAGGGTACCGGACGGCCCGTCAGTCCGGCGGGTCGGGCTCCGGCCGCGCCCGCCGGGGCTGCGCGACGGCCCAGGCGACCGCCCGGCCGATGCGGTCGAGCATGTCCGGGGCCCGCCATCCCTCGGGCAGCGTGACGGCCGCGAGCGTCCCCCGGTCGCGGACGCGCTGCTCCAGGAGGGCCGCCTCCGCGGGGTGCCCCGCCGGCACGAGGCCACCGGCCTCCGCCGCCGCGATGGCCGCCAGGAGGGCCGCGGCCTGGTCCCACCACTCGTCGGCACGCACCAGGGCCCGCCCGGTCACCGCGCCGCGGAACATCGCGACCAGCACCACCTCGCCGGGCCGGCCGGCGGGCTCGGCGACCCCCGCCACCGGGGTGGCGCCCGACCGTCGCCGCCACTCGGCCCGGGCCATGCCGAGCGTCGCGCGCAGCGCGGACAGCTGGTCCTCGTCACCGGTCCACCGGCCGTCGGCGGCGGCCTCCAGCAGCCGCGCCCCCAGCCGCCCGAGGGCGGCCGCCGGACGATCGGAGAACAACCCCGCGACGTCATCGACCGCGGCGGCATGGGCCGCCGGGTCGCCGTCCCCGCACGGCCCCGCGCATCGCCGGCCGCCGGCGTCCAGGCCCGCCCCGGGCGGGCACAGGGGGTGGCACGTGCGCACCGGGTACACCGCCTCGACGAACTCGAGGGCCCGCTCGGCGACCTTCTCGCCACCCACCTCGGTGAGCACCGACGCCCCCTCGGCCGGCTCGGCGACCACCCGCAGGCGCGCGTACCGGGCGCCCGTCGCCACCAGGAACCGCGGCGCCCCGCCGAGCCCCCTGCGGTTGCACGGTGGCTGCAGCTCGCGCAGCAGGCGGCTCTCGCGCAGCAGGGCGTCGAGGTCCGAGTCGCACACCTCGTGGTCGATGCGGTCCAGTTGCTCCAGCGCCCGGCCGATGAGCCGGCCGTGCCTCCCGCCCGGGCCGAAGTACGCCCGCACGCGGCGGCGCAGATCCAGCGCCTTGCCCACGTACAGCACCCCGCCATGGGCGTCGCGCATGAGGTAGATGCCGGGCAGCGTCGGCAGGTCGTCGGCGAGCGCCAGCTTCCACGAGTGCCGTGTCCCCCCGGGAGCGGCGAACGCCACGGCCCGTTCCAGCGTGTCGTGGCCGGCCTCCGTGAGCAGGTCCACGAACCGCATGAGCAGCTCAGCCGTCGCCTCGGCGTCCGGCAGCGCACGGTGGACCGGCCGCACCTCGGTGTCGGCCCACGCGGCGAGGGTCGCCAGGTCGTGCCGCCCCACCCGGCCGCCCAGCAGCCGGCGCGCCATGGTGAGCGTGTCCAGCCACGGCTGGGTGAAGTACGTGCCCGAGGCGCGGCGGCGTTCGTAGTTCAGGAACCGCAGGTCGAAGGGCGCGTTGTGCGCCACCAGCACGTCCTGCCGCGCGAACGCGATGAACCCCTCCAGGGCATCGGCGACCTCCGGCGCGCCGTCGACGGTGCCGTCGTCGATGCCGGTGAGCCGGGTGATCATCTCGGGGATGGGACGGCCGGGATCGACGAGCGTGGCGAACCGCTCCGCGATGCGCATGCCCTCCACGCGCACCGCGCCGATCTCCGTGATCCTCGACCGCCCGGGGGAGCCGCCGGTGGTCTCCAGGTCCACCACGCAGAACGTCGCCTCGCGGAGGTCGCGGGTGGCCCACTCCTGCGGCGCCAGGCCCACCAGGTCGCGGCCGAGCCAGGCCAGGCGGGCGTCGCCGTCGATGATCTCCGCGACGAGCCGGCGCTGCAGGCGCTCCGGGCACCGCCGCAGGCGCAGCAGCTGCGACGCGATCTGCCCCACCTCGAGCGGCCGGCCCCGCCGCACCAGCAGCGCGCAGAGGCGGTCCGAGAGGGCGGGCGTGGACCCCGCCGGCCTCGGCGTCTCGAGCTGCAGTCCGAGCTGGCCGGGAAGCGTCACCGCGGCCGATGCTAGCCCTCCGCCCCGGATGCCCCGGGTCCTCCACGTGTCGCGGGGAACCGTTGGAACGGCCAGGTCGTCTCACCCATTGGAGGGATATTGAGTGGCGAACAGCAACAAACGCACCACGGGCCCTTCTCGGGCGCCCCCACTTGCGTATAGGGTGCCGCGCAACGACGAGCGATAGGTCCGCTTGACCCGCATCCCGCTGACAGGACGCAGTGCCCCGCCCCGCAGCCGGCTCGCCCGCGCGCTTGCCGCGGCCGTCGTCGCGCTCGCGCTCGGCGCCACCGCCGCCGTCGGCGCCACCGATGAGGTCGCCGTCAGCGACCAGGCCGCCGTCGCCGCCGAGGCAGCCGTCGCCGCCGAGGCAGCCGCGACCGTCAGCGCCGAGGTCACACCCACTCCCGTGGGCGTCACGCCGACCGCCACGGACCCCGCGACTCCCGTCCCCGACCCGGTGACGGACCCCACGCCGATCCCGGTCGCCCAGGCCCCGGTCGTCGCCACGACCGTCGCCGTCACGGCCCCCGAACCGGCGGCCACGCCCACCCCGGCGGCCGACCCGGCGACCCCGGCATCGCCCACCACCCCGGCGACCGTGCCGGTCGCGGTGACGGCGATCCCCGACTCCCTGGCCCCCGACCAGGTCGCCCCCGCCACGGGCACCGGCGGCGCCACCATCGCTCCCGCAGCCCTTCCCGCGACCGGCTCGGGCACCGCCGGCACCGGCACCCCGGCCACGGCCCCCGAGCCGTCGTCCGGAGCCTCGTCGCTGCCCATCGCGTCCCGCGGCGCGGACACGCCGCCCGTGGTCAAGCCGGCCAAGACGGCCGCCGACCCGGCGGTGGTGCCAACCCTCACCCCGCAGCTCGGCACCACGACCGTGCTCGGCAACACGCCGGCGGTCGCGGACGCATCCCCGCAGCCGGTCTTCCCGGTCCAGCGTGACCCGTCGGTTCGCGCCGCGACCGGTCGGGACAAGGCCGTCGAGCTCACCGCGACGCTGGAGATCCCGCTCCGCGCGACGGGCTCCGACGACCGCGGTTCCCTGCTGCAGATGCTGGCGGGGTACGTCTTCCCCGGAGCCAGCAACAGCAGCTCCGGCGCCATCCTCCTGATCTTCGCCGCGGCCCTGCTCATGGCGACGCTCACGCCGCGGATCCCGCGCCTGCATCTCGCCACCCTCGTCGCCCAGCGCGGCGCCGGGTGCCCGGGTTACAACCCGGTCGCCCTGAGACCCGGCTAGTCCGGTCCCCCAGCCGTGGTGCGCCCGCGCACCGGCGGCAGACACGGCCGTGTGGTCCGGTGCCCCTTGTGCACCGGTCCCGACACTCCGTCCCAGAGGGGATCGAACTCAAAATGCAGACGCACGACTTCGTGATCATGGGCGCCGAGGGCGCCCCCCGGACGACGCTCGAGGAGACCGTCCGCCGGCTCGGCCACCACGCCACCTCCAACGAGCCCGCCGAGCTGCGCGGCGCCCCGGTGATGGGCGACGTCCTCATCGTGGACCTGCGCGACGACGCGCCGGTCTGGGACGAGGTCACCGAGGAGCTCCTCCACGACGACCGTCCGCTCATCATCGTGGCCGACCGGCCGCGCAAGCTGGTCAGCGTGCTCGCCGGCCGCGCCGCGGGCACCCTGCTGCTCACCGGGTCCGAGGACGACTGCGGCTACCGCGTCGCCCTGACCCTCGCCGCCGCGCTCGCCCCGCGTCGCCGCACCGTGGCCCCGCGCACCAGCGGCTGGGCCTCCGCCGGTCTCCGGACCGCCGCGGCCCAGTAGCCCGTGGCGTCCCCGGCGCCACCCTCGCTCACCATGTGAGCGGGGGTGGCCGGGGGGGCGGCTCCTCCCGCCGCCCGGCGCGGCCCCCGGCTTCCCGCCCTCGGGCGACGTGCCGGCCCCGGGCGCACGCGACCCCCGTAGACTCCCGGTCGTTCACCGACCAACCGGAGGCGGCATTGGGCCAGGTCACTGGGATCGACACGGTCTTCTACCAGGTGTGCAACATGGACCGTTCGGTCAGCTTCTACCGCGACACGCTCGGGCTCCCGCTCGCCCGCCGCGAGGGCAACGACTGGGCGGAGTTCGACGCCGGCGCGATCAACCTCGCCCTCTCCGGAGAGCTGGCCGTCGCCCCCCAGCGCGGCGGTGCCACCGTCGTCCTGCGGGCGGAGGGCATCGACGAGATCGCCGCGACCCTGAAGGCCGCCGGCATCGTCGTGGGGTCCGTGGACGACCTCGGGGGCGCCCGCATGGTGGACGTCTACGACCCGGACGGGAACCAGGTCGTGCTGATGGAGCCCACCGCCGGGTAGCGCCGGTGTCCCGCGCCGCCCGGCGGCGCGGGACACACCCGCGTCAGGTGGTCCCGAGGACCCCCGGCAGCCAGGCCGCCACCGCCTCGCGCACCCCCGCCAGGCCGGCGCGCAGGGAGTGGTCCCCCGGGACCTCCACGACCCGCCGGTCCGGGCCCGCGGGCGGCATCCCGAACGGGTCCCGCGTCCCCTGGACCACCAGCACGGGCACCCCGGCGCCGTCCAGCTCGGGCAGCCTGCCGGGGGCCGGCGGGCGCCCGGCACGGGCGGCGGGCTGCAGCGGGAAGGCGAGGCACAGCACCCCGGCGGCACCGGTCGCCGCCGCGGTCCGGCAGGCGACCCGCGCACCGGAGGAGCGCCCGCCCGTGACGAGGGAAAGGCCCTTCAGCGGCCCCTCCCGCAGGTGCGCGACGATCGCCGTCCACGCCTCGTCCAGCACCGGTGCCCGGTCGGGTGCGCGCCGGCCCGCCACCCGGTAGGGCTGCTCCACCAGCGCCACGCTCACGCCCTCGGCGAGGGCGGCGCCCGTCGCCGCGACCAGGTCGGGCGCGCCCACGCCCCCGCCGGCCCCGTGGCCCATCACCAGCGCCCCCCGGGCGTCCGGCGCCACGTGCAGGTGCACGCGCCCCGGTCCCCTGGGCGTGGGGACCTCCACGACGGGCGCCGTGGTCACGGGACCGCGCGGCGCGCGTCGGCGATCGCCGCCATGAGCTCCGGCGGGTCCTCCACGCGCACCAGGATCTTCCGCGTCCTCCACGGCAGGGGGGCCCGCACGCTCACCTCGTCCTGGGTCTCGATGACCACGCACGACCCGGACCGCAGCACGAACGCCACCAGGCCCCGTCCGATGCGAACGCCCAGCCCGGCGAAGCCCGGCCACTCGGTGCGTGACACGCGGGCGATGCGCTCCACGGGGATGCTGGCGGAGCCCATGAGGCCCACCCGGATGCGCAGCTCCCGACCGTCCAGCTCCACCACGCCGCCGCGCGGCGCGAGCAGCCCGATGAAGACGACGGCCCACCGCGACCGGGGCATTGCGAAACGTTCCATGGGTCCGGGGAGGCTACCGCCTGGCAGCGCGTATCATCGAAGCCGGGTCGGCACCCGACGAGGACCGGAATCCGATGGCGAAGCGCTGGTACGGCCGCGATCGCGGGCTCACCGCCCGGATGGGTCTCACCATGTTCCTGCTGGGGCTCGTCTACGTCGTCTTCATGGGCGTGGTCATCGCCATGGGGGCGGGCACGACGATCGTCGTGGCGATCGCCGCGATCATCCTGCTGGTCCAGCTGTTCTTCAGCGACAAGCTCGCGCTGGCGAGCATGAGGGCCCGCGTGGTGACCGCCGAGGAGGAGCCGCAACTGCACGCCATGGTCGACCGGCTGTGCCAGCTCAGCGACCTCCCGAAGCCGCGCCTCGCGGTGGCCGCCACCGACATGCCGAACGCGTTCGCGACGGGCCGCAGCCGCAAGGCCGCCACGGTGTGCGTGACCACCGGGATCATGCGGGATTTGGAGCCGCACGAGCTGGAGGGCGTCCTCGCCCACGAGCTGTCGCACGTCGCCAACCGCGACGTCGTGGTGATGACCGTCGCATCGTTCCTCGCGACGGTGGCCGGCCTGCTCATCCGCATGAGCGCGTGGGGCCGGGTGGGCCGCGGACGCGACAACGCCGCCGCGGCGTTCTTCGCGGTGCTCCTGGTGAGCATCGTGACCTACGTGGTGTCGTACCTGCTGCTGCGCGCCCTGTCCCGCTACCGGGAGTACGCGGCGGACCGCGGCGCGGCGATCATGACCGGCGCCCCCGCCAACCTGGCCTCCGCCCTGGTGAAGATCAGCGGCGACATGGCGAGGATCCCCAGCAAGGACCTGCGTGAGGCGGAGGGGCTCAACGCCTTCTTCATCATGCCCGCGGTCGCGAAGGGCTTCTCGCTGTCCAGCCTGTTCGCGACGCACCCGCCGGTGCAGAAGCGCATCGAGCGGCTCATGGCGATGCAGGCCGACATCGACTCCGGCCCGGTCGCGGCGGCCTGACCGCATGGGGCTCCTGGACATCCTCCGCGGCGAGCGGCGTCCCCGGAAGCCCGACCTCGACGCCCTGTTCGCCATCTCCACCGCGGAGGCGACGCTGGTGGTCAACCTCGGCCTGCGGCCCTCCGGGAAGGCCGGGGTGTGCTTCAAGCCGGTGCAGATGGGTCAGTTCGACGAGCTGCTGCGCGAGCTCGACGAGCTGCTGGCGATCTCCGGCCGCGACTCCGGGACCCGCATGCGCCGCAGTCAGGACGACCTGGGCTTCACCTGGATCGTCCTGGAGGACGAGGACCTCCCGGACCTCGTCACCACCGTCCACCTGGTGAACGGCAGCCTGGAGGAGCGGGGCTTCGGGGAGCAGCTGCTGTGCTCGGTGTTCGGCTTCTCGAACGCCGACGGGCCGGTGCTGCTGGTGTACGGCTACAAGCGGGGGGCGTTCTACCCGTTCGTGCCGCGCGGCGACCGCACGCGCGACACGGCCACCGAGCTCCGCCTTCAGGCGGCGCTGGGGCGGGAACTGCCGATCGAGCCGGAGCTGGAGCGCTGGTTCCCGGTCTGGGGCGCGCCGGTCACCTGAGCGGCCTCGCCGGACCCGGGATCGCCCGTGACGCGCCGGGACATGGTGATGATGGCCGCCGTGAGCACCGCCACGGCGACGACGGTCACGTCGAGCGCGGTGAACACCCACCCGGGTGCGCCCGACAGGCCCAGCGCCCCGTTGGCCGCCCACAGCACGATGGCGAACTGGGCCGCGACGCCCACCGTCCGGGCGGGCAGGCGCTCACCGCCGGCGCGGCCCAGGTACGTGGACGCCCAGCAGCCGGCGACGGCCGCGGCGCACAGCAGGAGGATGAGCATGAACGTCGCCTGGGCACCCAGCAGGCCGCCCGGCACGGGCATCGAGAACACCGGATCCGTCGTCACGCGCAACTCCTCGGAGGAAAGGACCGTCGTCTTGAGGCGACAGCACCGAACCTCCAAAAGTTACGAGTGGGACCCGGGGGCGCTCCGGACGGCTTCCGGTCCGTCCCGCGACCCGCACACGGGTGCCCCGCGGGGGCGCCGACGACGGCCGGCACCCCCAGCGCGAGCGTCAGTCGGGGATGAGCCCTTCGTCGCCCAGGAGGGAGCGGACCTCCTCCAGGGTGGTGTCCGGCGCCGGCACGATCGCATCCGAGCCGATGAGCTCGTCGGCGGGCACCGGCGTGCCGTTCGCCGTGATGAAGGCGATGAGGTCGCCGAGCGCCGAGGAGAACGCGCCGGCGTCGTCGGCCTCGACGGCGGCCTGCAGCCGGTCGTCGATGCTGTTCGCCTGGGAGAACACCCCGTCGGCGATGCGGAACTGCCCCTCGCCGAGCACGCGGACGATCACGGCGTGCCTCCCTGCCCCACCTCACCCGCGGGCGCGGAGCCGGTGCCCAGCTCCTTCTTCAGCGCCTCGAGCTCGGCGTCGACGCCCTCGTTGGCGCTGATCTTCGACAGCTCCCGGTCGATGCTGTCCTGACCCGGGGACGTGAAGTCCTCCAGCGCGCCGGACTCGAGCAGCTCGTCGATGGCGCCGGCCCGCGCGCGCATCGTCTCGACCTTGTTGTGCGCCCGGTCCATCGCCATGCCGATGTCGGTCATCTCCTCGGAGATGCCGGACACGGCCTCCCCGATCTTGGTCTGGGCCTCGGCGGCGGTGTACTGCGCCTTGATGGTCTCCTTCTGGGTGCGGAACGCCTCGACCTTCTGCGTGAGGCGTTGCTCGGCGTTCACCAGCTTGTCCTGCTCGGCCTGGAGCTGCCCGCGCTGCTCGTCGAGGGACTGCAGCTGCGCCTGGACGGCCTTCTTGCGCTCCAGGGCGGTGCGGGCGAGGTCCTCGCGGCCCGCGGAGAGCGCGGACCGTGCCTGGCCGTCGAGCTTGGTCACGCTCTGCTCCAGCTTGGCCGCCTGGAGCTCCAGGCGCTTCTTGCTGGTTGCGACGTCGGCGACGCCGCGGCGGACCTGCTGGAGCAGCTCGAGCTGCTTCTCGTACGAGTAGTCGAGGGTCTCGCGCGGATCCTCGGCGCGGTCCAGGAGCTTGCTGATCTTCGCCTTGAAGATCGACAAGAACCGGCTGATGAGGCCCATTCGGTTCCTTTCGACGGTGGGGGAACGAGCCGAGTATAGAACGGCCTCCCCACCGTGATCCCACCGGGCAGCGGGATGCGACGGCGACCCGGGCCCCGGGCCGCCGTCGCGGGACTACCTCAGGTCGACGACCTCGCGGGTCCGCAGGTGCGCCGTGACCTTGCGCTTCACGCGCTGCAGCGCGTTGTCGACCGTCTTGGGGGTGCAGTCCAGGCGGGCCGCGATCTCCTCGTAGGAGCGCCCCTCCAGGTACATGGTGAGCACCGAGCTCTCCAGACCGGACAGGACCTCGCCGAGGCACCCCACCAGCGCGCGCAGCTCCTCGGAGGAGATCGCCTGGTTCACCGGGTCCCACGCGGGGTCGTCGGGCAGGATCTCCGCGAGCGACATCTCCTGGTCGGAGGAGGCCCCCGCCCGGGAGTGGCTGAACGACACGTAGGTGTTCAGCGGCGTGTGCTTGTTGCGGGCCGCGGTCTTGATCGCGGTGATGATCTGCCGCGTGACGCACAGCTCGGCGAACGACCGGAAGGACGCCTCCCGGTCGTGGCGGTAGTCGCGCACCGCCTTGAAGAGCCCGATGAGGCCCTCCTGGATGAGGTCCTCGCCCTCGCCGCCGGCGAGGAAGTAGGACGACGCCTTGAGGCGGACGAATCCGCGGTAGCGGTCGATGATGCGATCCATCGCAACGCTGTCGCCATGCCTCGCACGCTCCACGAGCGCCCGGTCGGCGATCTCATGTTGAGGTTGAGGGTGCCCGGCTCCAGGGCTGTACCGTGGCGATTCCTTGGGGGTCTGAAGAGCGCGGATCGCGAAGGACACGGGTTTTCTCGCTGACCTTGAGCTTAGGTAGAGGTTCGGGCCTCTGGGATGGGCGGCATCTTATGCCCAAACCCGTGCCAAAGGGAAGGCATGACACCGCGTCAGCGGTGCTCCTGGACCTCCGGGGAGGGCGCGGGGACGCCGGGTCAGCGCGCCGAGGCGGGCCGGCCCGCCTCGTACAGCAGCAGCGCGGCGGCCACCGAGATGTTCAGCGACGCCACCCGCCCGCCCATCGGGATCCGCACGAGCCGGTCGCACGCGGCGCTCACCTTGGGCCGCAGGCCCGCCCCCTCGCTGCCCAGCACGACCACCGAGTGCCGGGGGATGACCCCGTCACGGAAGTCGGCGGTGCCGTCCGGGTCGGCGCCCACGATGACCCGGCCCCGGTCGCGGGCCTCGCCGAGGAAGCCGTTGATGCTCTCGACCTGCGCGACCCGCATGTGCTCCACCGCGCCGGCCGACGCCTTGCAGACCGTCGGCGTCACGCCCGGCGACCCGCGGCGGGCGGTCACCAGGCCCACCGCCCCGGCGCCGTCGGCGACCCGGCAGATCGCCCCGAGGTTCCGGGGGTCCTGCGCACCGTCGAGGCACACCACGGGGCCGTCGCCCTCCAGCACCTCCGCGACGCTCGCGTACGGGTACGGATCGGCGAACGCCACCACGCCCTGGTGGTCGGCGGTGCCGGCGGCCCTGCCCAGCTCGTCCCGCTGACGGGGCCTGGGGCGGACGCCCTTCAGCCACGGCTCGTCGTGGAGCTGCCGCAGCGCCCACACCTCGTGCACGTGTCGGCGGCCGGCCGCCAGCAGCTCCCGCACCGGGTTGCGCCCGTACACGACCTCCGCATCGGGGGGCGGGCTCACCGGGCGGTGACCTGCGGGCCCTCCGGGGTGTCGCGCACCTCGTAGCCCATCGCGGCGATCGCGTCGCGCAGGCGGTCGGCCTCCGCGAAGTCCCGGGCCGCCCGGGCGGCATCCCGCAGCCGGGCCATCTCCACCGCCTCGGCGGGCACCGCCCGTTCCGCGGCGAGGTCCGCGAGGCCCAGCACGTCGAGCAGCTGCACGAGCTCGGACCGGGTGGCGCGCAGCTGCCCCTCGTCGGGACGGCGGGGCCCGTCAACGGCCCGGTTCGCGGCCCGCACCAGCTCGAACAGCGCGGCGAACGCCCGGGGCGTGTTGAGGTCGTCGTCCAGCGCGGCGAAGAACTCGTTGCGCGCGCGCACCACGGCCTCGGCGAGCCGCGGGTCCACGTCGGTGCCCGGCGCGGAGGCCGCCCGGTCGAGCCCGAGGACCGCGTTGCGGATGGTCTCCACCTGCCGGGTGGCGTCCTCCAGGCCGTCGTCGCTGAGCGGCAGCTTCGACCGGTAGTGGGTGCGGAGCATGAACG
>JADLHW010000015.1 GCA_020848615.1 Thermoleophilia bacterium | reverse complement strand
GGTCCGGTGCTCACCGCAGGGGCTGCGCGACCCGTTCGAGCAGCCCGCGCCACCGGGCGACGCACGCCTCCCAGGTGAGCGGCGCCGTGAACACCGGCCCGGCGGCGGCCAGCCGGTCCCGCACGGCCGGATCCTCGAGGCGCCGCAGGGCATCGGCGTACCCGCCGGCGTCGTCGTACAGCACACCCGCGCCGGAGCGGCGGGTCTGTCCGGCGAGCACCTCCGACCGTGCGGTCGCGACGGTCGGGCGGCCCCGCTGCCACGCCTCCAGCGCGACCAGCGACAGGCTCTCGTGCCGCGACGGCAGCGCCACCGCATCGGCGGCGGCCAGCAACCCCGCCCGGTCGGCGTCGTCCACGAACCCGGTGCGCACCACCCACTCCGGGGTGGGCAGCTCACCCGCCGGGCGGCCGGCCAGCACCAGCCCCAGGGCGCCGCCCGCGGCCCGGTACGCGGCATGGGCGCGCACCAGGGCGTCGACGCCCTTCGCGGCGTCCACGCGGCCCAGGTACAGCACGAACCGCTCCGGCAGGGGGAACCGGGCGCGCACCGCCGCCGGGTCACCGGGGACGGCCGGCGGCAGGCCGGCGCCCACCACCGCGGCGGGCCGGTCACCGACGCCGTGCAGGTCGTCCACCAGCAGCGCCTCCTCGGGCGTCATGAACGCCAGCCCCGCCGCGGCGCGCACCAGCCCCCGGGTGAGGGTGAACCGCAGCATCGGCTCATCGTGGGCGAGCGGCACCAGCACCCCCCGGTCGCGCACCAGCGGCATACCCAGCTGCGTGGTGGCGTACAGGTACGTCCACAGGGCGACGGCCTCGTGGCGGCGGTGCGCGCCGGCGAGCGCCTCCAGCAGCCCGGGCGCGACGGGGCCCTGGGCGATCGCCCAGCGGGCCTCCGCCTCCGGGTCGCCGGGCGACAGGGCGAGGGCCTTCACCACGCGGGCGGCGGTCCGCGGGTCGGGCGGGTCGACGCGGTGGCGGTGGACCTCCACGCCGTGGTCGTCGCTCACCCCGGCCGGGTAGTGCGGCGCCCAGGTGAGGTAGTCGCGGGCGTCGGTGGTGTGGACCACCACCTCCTCGCCGGCGGCGGCGAGCGCACGGGCGGTGTCGCGGCACAGGGCCTCGGCGCCGCCGGCGACCTCGTCGCCGTACCGCTGCACCACGAAGGCGATGCGCATCGGCCGGGGGTCAGCCGCCGCCGCTGACGCCGTCGCGCCGTTCCAGCTCGTCCAAACGGGTCCGCAGGGCGGCGATCTCGGCGCGCTGCCGGTGCCGGTCGCGCTCCAGCTCGGCGAGCAGCTCCCCGAGGGCCGGGGAGATGAGGCGCAGCACCTGGCGCCGGAGCGTGCTCACGACCCGGCCGGGAAGGCCCACGCGGGCCGACGGCACGGGTTCGGCGATCCGCAGGGGCGGCAGGGGCGGGTCGCCCGCCGCGGCGCGCAGCTCCGCGAGCAGCGCATCCGGGGACGGCGCGGCCCGGGGGTCGCCCCCGGTCAGAACGCCCCCTTGCGCCACAGGACCACCGGGACGGTGCGGGCCAGGATGACCAGGTCCATCCAGATCGACCACGACTCGATGTACGAGAAGTCGAGGCGGATGAGCTCGTCGAACGACAGGTCGGAGCGGCCGCTCACCTGCCACAGCCCGGTGACCCCGGGCAGGACCATGTACCGCTTCTTCTGGGTGTCGTCGAGCAGCTCGAAGTCCCGGATGGGCAGCGGACGTGGTCCCACCAGCGACATCTCGCCGCGCAGGACGTTGATGAGCTGTGGCAGCTCGTCCACCGAGTACCTGCGCAGGAGGCGGCCCACCCGGGTGACGCGCGGGTCGTCCTTGATCTTGAAGATGGCCCCGTCGGCCTCGTTGAGGTGCTCGAGCTCCTGCTGCATCTGCTCCGCGTCGACGCGCATGGTGCGCAGCTTCAGGCAGTCGAACACCGTCTCGTCCACGCCCACCCGGCGGCTGCGGTGCAGCACGGGCCCCCGGTCCTCCAGCTTGATGAGCAGCAGCGCGACGCCGAGGACGGGCGCGCTGAGCACCAGCAGGATCGTGCCGACCACCAGGTCGAACGCCCGCTTGGCGACGAACTGCAGGCCGCTGAGCACCGGGGGCTGCACCGTGAACAGCGGGAGGCCCGGCGCCGCGACCGCCTGCAGGCTGTGCGACAGGAGCTCCACCGAGGTCGGCGCGAGCCGCACCGGCAGGCCCCGGCGCCGGCAGAGCTCCAGCAGCGCGAGCACCTGCGTGTCCTCACCGCCGATGCCGGAGACGATGACCTCGTCGACCAGCGCCGGGTCGAGGGCATCGTCCAGGGTCTCGTCGGAGCCCACGTTGGTGAGCTCGTGCCGGCCGGCGACCCGGTACGGGATGCCGCGGCGGGAGCTGGTGTGCTCCAGGCTCTCCGCGACCGACTCGGTGGCGGCGTCCGGCCCCACCAGCAGCACCTGCCGGGAGAAGTTCATCTGGTCGAGCGCGAGCGTGGTGAGGCTGTCGTAGCTCGCGCGCAGGGCCAGGACGAGCGCGCAGACGAAGAACCACGACGAGTAGAGGATGTAGTAGGTCTCGAACCGCCAGCCGGCGGCGAGCACCAGGACCAGCACGATGAGGGTGCCGGTGGTCACCGACGACAGGACCGCCGCGGCGCCCGGGCGGGACTCCCGCGGCGCGTACAGGCGGTTCTTCGCGAACGTGAGCACCATCGTGACGGCCGCCAGCGGCAGCGCCTGCTGCTCGAGCGCCCAGATCGCGCTGGAGTCCACCGCGCGGTGCTCGAGCATGAGCTTGAACGCGAGCGCCGCGTAGATCGCCAGGAACAGGGCGGTCACGTCGATGACCAGCAGCACCAGCACCGACAGGGCGCGGCGGAACCGCTGGTAGGCCGCCGGGCCCGCCAGCAGCGGCAGGAACCGCACGTCGCGGCGCATCATGTTGCCGGTCCCGCGCGAGACCGGCGGCTTGGCGGGTTCGGTGCTCATCAGCTCCCGTGCCGTGGCCGCCGCGCCCCTCAGCGCGTCGCGGACCGCGGTGCGTGCAGGCCCTCCCCGATCTGCGAGATGAGACCGACGGTGGTCGATCCTACAGGCAGCCCATCCCGTTCCGCGCCCGCAAGGGCCCCGGCGACGTCCCCCGCCAGGCCCAGCCGCAGCCGCAGCGCGGCGTCGGTGGCCGCCAGCCACTCCCCGGGCCGGTTGACGTGCACCAGCACGGGCCCCGCGTCGTCGTCCAGCAGGGCCGCGACGGCCTCGGCCAGCTCCGCCGTCTCCCGGGGACCGCGGTCGTCGTCGTGGATGGGGAACCACCGGATCGCGAAGCCCGCGAGAGCGGCCTCCAGGAGGCCGTGGCGGGTCTCCATCCCGGACACCACGGTGCGGATGCCCTGATCGCGCCACCACCCGAGCTCCGCCTGCCGCCGGGTGATGCGGTGCGAGCGCCCGCCGCCGCCCGGCCGCTCGGCGACGGCGAGACGTCCGGGGATGAGCCAGGCGTAGGTGCGGGGCTCCATCACGGCCTCCGTTCGTTCGGGGAAGGGCCGTGAGCGTCGCTCAGCCGGCGCGCACGACTCCACACGCGGATGTCACGGGGGTGTCACGCATCCGGGGCATGATGCGGATGCCATTCCTCCGGCGCCGCGACGGCCCGCAGCCACTCCGGAGCCCGGAGCGTGTTGCGGCTGACCCGGTCCACGCACACGTGCACCAGCTCGCCCTCCGCCATGAGCTGCCCGTCGCGGTGGAACCGGTGGCGGCTGCGGAACGAGCTGTTCCCGACCGCGGCGATCCAGGTGGTGAGGGTGATCATGTCGTCGAGCATGATCCGGCCGTGGATCCGCACGCGCGCGTCCACGATCGGGATGCCGGGCCCCTCCTCCAGCAGCAGGGTGAACGGATGCCCGGCCTCGGCCAGCCACTCGGTGAGGCCCCGGTCCATCCACCGGAACAGCGCGGTGAAGTGGATCTGCGCGATGTCGACCTCGGACATCACCAGCCGGAAGCGGTGCGTGAGGACCAGGGGCGGCACCGGCGCAGGGTACCCCACGGCGCGCGAGCCGGAACCGGGGCCCGCGTGAGGGAGCCCTCACACGTCCTCTCCGCAAATTGCGCAGATCGGTTTTTCGGGCCCCACCCTCCGCATGGGGAGAACCACACCGTCCGAATGCCTCTCACACGTACCGCCTCCGCGTGATGTCATCGCGCCGGAACGGCGGAATTCACAATCTTCGAAGGCTTCGAGCGCGTGGACCAGGCACCACCCACCCCCGACCAACGACGTCGCGCCGTGTGCGACGCGATGACGGCGGCACCCGGCCTCATCCGCTACGCGACGCGCTTCACGCGGTCACTGGCCGATGCCGAGGACGCGTACCAGCGCGCGATGGAGATCGCCCTCACGCGGGCGCCCACCGCCGAGCCGGCGCGGTTCATGGCGTGGCTCCGGGTCGTGCTGCGCAACGAGGCCCTCGCCGTCTCCGGCGTCCGGCGCCGCGAGGGGCCGATGGCCGGGACGGACGCGGCGGACGCCGCCGGGCTGGTGCCCGACGACCGGCAGCCCGCCGAGCTGCGGGCGCAGTGGCGCGAGCGTTACCTCATCGTGCAGGACGCCCTGGGGCGTCTCAGCGAGGCACAGCGCATCTGCGTGCTGCTGCAGGCCTCGGGTGCGAGCTACGAGGCGATCGAGCGGTTCACGGGCTTCTCGCGGCGCAAGGTGGAGCGCTCGGTGCTGGAGGGCCGTGCCGCGCTGGGCCGCCTGGAGCTCGCGATCGGCGAGGGCGAGGGCTGCGCCGCCCTCGCGGACGCCATCGACCGGGTCGCCGCGGGCATCGCCGACGGCGGTGAGCGCAGGAGGGTCCGCCGGCACCTGCGGCACTGCCGGACGTGCCGGGCGACGTTGCGCGACCGCCACGACCGCGACGACCGCCTCGCCGCACTCGTCCCCGTGGCCCTCGTCCTGGCCGCGGGCGGGCACGCCGCACCCCCGGATCCGGCACCGGCGCTCGCGTGGTTCGAGCGGATCGGAACCGGGGCGACGTTCCGGCTGGGCCAGGTGGTGCAGGTCGCGATGGACGCGCCCGGCTCGGTGGCCGCCAAGGTCGGCACCGGCGCCGCGATCGCCGCCGTCGCCGGCACCGCGGGCGTTCCCATGCTCACCGGCGGGCACAGCCCCGCCGCCCCCGTCGTGCGGGTTCCCCTCGCGGCGACGGCACGCGCCCTCGCGATCGCCGCCACCCCCGCCCAGGCCGCCGCGGCCCCGGCCGAACCGGCGCCCGTTCCCCCCGAGGCCCTCACGGCCCGCATCCGCAGGGCGGACCTGGAGCGCGTCGCGCGCCTGGGCGCGCTTGTGGCGCGGCGACGCGCCGCGCCCGCGGGAGGCGTCGCCGTCCGCGCCGCGACGTCCACGCGCGCCACCACGCCGGCCCGCGCGGCCGCCGCCCCGGCAGCCCGCCCCGCGGCGACCGCGGACCTCGCGGGCGCCAGGGGCATCGGCGTGGGGCCCGGTCCCTGACCGCGGCCCGCAGTCCGATCGCCCCCGACGACCGGTCACCAGCATCCCGAAGGACACCCATGAACATCCCCACGCACCCCATCCGGCGGCTCGCCGTCCTCACCCTCGCCGCCTCCGCGGTCACCGCCGCGCCCGCCGCCGCCGACTCGCCCGTGTTCGAGATGCCCGCCGCGTTCTCCGAGAGCGACGCATCCGGCGGCAGCCTCGTTCCCGACGGGCCGCCGTCGCGCGCCGCCGTGCGCGGATACCCCGGGCAGGGAGCGACGGGCGGGCACTGGGCGACCCAGCGGTACTGCACGCCCCACGGCCCTGGCACCGCGATCGTCGGGTTCCAGTACGAGCTGGGGCGGTGGCACGTGTCGCTGGGCGACGCGGCCACCGTGCTCGCGAACACCGACGCCGGCACCTGGTGGGCCTACGACGACGGCGGCCTGCCGTACCGCCGGGCGGACGCGCTCGGGCCCTGGGCGGGTGCGCAGGCGGCGATGGCCCCCAGCCGCTGCGTCGCGCTCCAGGTCGTGATGCGCCGCGCGGTCTCCGCGACGACGGTGACATGGACCACCAACCTCACCCGGGTGGCCGTGCTGGACCAGGTCGGTCCGTCGGTCTCGACGCCCGTGGTCGACGCGGCGTGGGTGACCGGCGGGGCGGTGCCGGTGCACT
Organism: Thermoleophilia bacterium; assembly: GCA_020848615.1. Classification (GTDB taxonomy): domain Bacteria; phylum Actinomycetota; class Thermoleophilia; order Miltoncostaeales; family Miltoncostaeaceae. Next base: position 22,869 of record JADLHW010000015.1, on the reverse strand, counting down.
TCGACCAGTCCGACAACGCCTTCGCCCGCGGGGCGGTGAGCGCGGAGACCGTGGGCGGCGGGTCGGCGTCGCTCGGCGACCCGTCCGACGGCACGGTCACCGCGCAGGTCCCCGTGGGGAACCTCCCGGACGGGCAGCACGTCGTCCGCGTGAGCCGGTCCGCACCGGGCTGGGACACGCGGACCGCGGTCGCGTCGTTCGACCTCGACCGGACCCCGCCCTCGGTCCCCGAGCTCAGCGCCGCCACCGAGGCATGGACCGCCGCTTCCGTGTGGATCTCCTCGGACCCCTCCGCCGACGGCTCCGGGTCCGGCTGGAGCCACAACGAGTTCAGCGTCGACGGCGGGCCCTGGACGATGCGGCCCAACCGCTGGGCCGTCGAGGCCCCCGGGACGCACCAGGTGCGGGCGCGCGCCGTGGACCGGGTGGGACACGCGTCGGCGGCGTCCCCCGCCCGCACCGTCCGCATCGACCGCACGCCGCCGCAGATCGGGGCCCTCGAGGTCGACGTCGTCGCCCAGGGCGGTCCCCTGCTGCGGCTGTCCCTCGCCGACACCGGCGGATCCGGCCTGGGTGACTGCGAGGCGGTCGTCGCCCTCGCCGGCGCCGGCACGTCGTGGACACCGGCCGTCGAGCTCCCGGGGTCCGTGCTGGCACGGGCGGGCCAGGTGAAGCTCCCCATGCGCGGCCTCCCGAGCGGCGACTACCAGGTCCGCGTGACCGCATGCGACGTCGCCGGGAACACCACCAGCCGCATCGTGCGCCTCACCTGGCACCCGTCCGCCGCCGCGGCCGACCAGCCCGCGGCCACGCCCGCCGGGCGGACGACGGCCGGATCGTCCTCGGGCGGCACCGCCCTGCGCGTCACCGGGGCGTCGCCCGCGCGGGCCGTCCACGGCCGGCGGGTGCGGATCGGCGGGACGCTGCTGCACGACGGCGCGCCCGTCGCGAACGCCGCCATCCAGGTCGTGGATCCGGGCGGCTCGGTCGCCGGGTCGGGTCACACGGGCCCCGGCGGACGGATCGTCGCGACCGCCGTCGCGACCCGCGGCGGCGCCTGGCGGATCCGGGTGGTGGGGCGGGACTGGACCGCGGCTGCGTTCCGCCTGGACCTGCTCCCGGCGATCACCGTGCGCGCCGCCGCCTCCGGCGGCGTGGTGACCGCGGGCGTGCGCGTCCTCCCCGCGGCCGCCGGGCGCGTCGTGCGGCTCCAGCGCAGGTCCGCCCGCGGGTGGGTCACCGTCGTCACCGGCCGCACCGGGGTCGGCGGGACGGTGCGGCTCGCGACCACGGGCTCGCCCACCGGCCTCAGGGTCCTCGTGCCCGCCCGCGCGGGCACCGGCGAGGCCACGACCGCGGTCCGGGTGCGCCCGGTGGCGCGGTGACCCGCGCGGCCCGGACGGCGGTGCTCATCCTGGCCGGGGCGCTCGCGCCGGCGGCCGGGGCGAACACCGGGCCGGTCCTCTCCCCGTACCTGGTGATGCCGGCGGCGGGCGTGCCGGCACCGGGGGTCGTCGTGGGCGTGGAGCCGGGGGTGTGGGACGACGCCCCCACCGGGTTCGAGATCACCTGGCAGCGGTGCGCCGCCGGGACCCTGACGTGCACGACCATCGACGGCGCGACCGGCCGCGAGTACCGGCCGGTCGCGGCGGACACCGGGATGACCCTGCGCGCCGTGGTGCGGCCCCTGGGCACCGGGGCCTCGCCGGCCGCCACGGCCACCTCGCCGGTGGTCGCCGCCGGGAGCCCCGCCGCCGGCACGTCGACGGGCGGCGCGGGCGGCGGCGCCGGGGACGGCCCGGCGGTGAGCGGGATCGGCGGGCCGGTCGCCGCCGGTCTGCCGTCGCGGCTGCGGCTGCGGGTCGGCGCCCTCGCTGAGCTCCGGGGAACCCTCGTCGCGGCCGGCGGCGGCACCCTGCCCGGCGAGGCGCTCGAGTTGCGCGACCCCGCGGGCCTGGTGACCTCCACCGGGGTCACGGGCGCCGACGGCGCCTTCCGGGTGGCCGCCCGGTTCACGCGGCCCGGCGACTGGGTCGTGTCCGGGGACGGCTGGCGCAGCACCGTGCAGGTGGACCTGCGCCCGGCGGTCCTGGTCACCGCGGCCACGCGCACGGTGCGCGCGCCGGGGATCGTTCGCGTCGCCGGAACCGTCCGCCCCGCGGTGTCCCGGAAGCTCGTGCAACTCCAGTACCTGGACCCCGGCCGCGGGTGGCGGCTGTGGCGCCAGGCGACCACCGGACGCGGCGGGCGGTTCACGATCGCCCGGCTCCTGCGGCCCAACCCCCTGGCACCGCGGTTCACGCTGCGGGTGCGGGTCGCCGTGCCCGCCGACGTCGGATGGCCCTACGCACCGGCGACCACCCGTCCCGTGGCGGTGCGCGTGCGCTGACCACCGCACGACCCGGGCCGCGGCGTTGGATACGGTTCGGCCGATGCCCCCGCGCGTGCTCATCGACGCCACGCCCCTCGCGGGGCCCCACGGGGTGCGCGGCATCGGCACCTACGTGCGCGGTCTTCTGGAGGGATTCGCGCGGCTGGAGGAGGAACGCCGGCCCGAGCTGCTGGTGCGCGCCGACCACCGCGGCCCCGAGTCGTTCGCCCAGCACACGGTGCAGCTGCGGGAATGGTCCCTGCCGCTGGTGCCCGACCCGCGCCCGGCGCGCGCCGGCCTGAGGCGCATCGAGGAGCTCCGCCCCCGCCTGTTCCACGCCACGCAACCCGGGATCATCCCCGAGGACGGCGCGGTGATCGCCACGTGCCACGACCTCATCCCGCTGCGGTACCCCGCCCTGTACCTCAGCGGCCCGAGGATCGCCGAACGGCGCGTCTACAACCGGTACCTGCGGTCCCTGCGGGCGGCGCGGCTGGTGATCGCCCCGTCGGTGAGCACCGCCAGCGACCTCACGAGCCTCGCCGGGGTCCCGCCCGAGCGCGTCCGGGTCATCCCCCACGGCGTGCCCGGCGGCGTGAGCACCGCCGTGCCCGGGACCCCCGGGGAGATCGGCCGGTACGTGCTGGTCACCCAGAGCCTCGAACCGCACAAGAACACCGACCTCGCCGTCGAGGCCATCAGCAGGGTCCGCGTGGAGGACGTGCGCCTGAAGATCGCGGGGCCCTGGTCCCGCCGCCGCACCGAACGGCTCGCCAAGATCGTGGCGCGCCTGGGCGTGCAGGACCGCGTGGACCTGCTGGGCTACGTCGACGACGCCACCCTCGACCGCCTGCGCAGCGGGGCCCTGGCCGTGCTCATCCCCTCCCTCATCGAGGGCTTCGGACTGCCCGCCCTGGAGGCGATGGCGGCCGGCGTCCCCGTGCTCGCCAGCGACGCGCCGGGCCTGGTGGAGGTGACCGGCCCGGACCTGCCGAGCCTGCCCCGCCTGGACGCCGACCCGTGGGCGCGGGCGATCGAACGGCTCGCCACGGACCCGGCCGAGCGGGGCCGCCTGGCCGCCATGGGCGCGCGGCGTGCCCAGCAGTTCAGCTGGGCGGAGGCCGCCGCCCGCACCGCGGAGGCGTACGACGAGGCGCTCCGTGCATGACGCGGCCGGCGCCGCGACCCGCCGACGGCGCACCGTGGTCCTCATCGACGCGCGCATGGCCCGCCGCCGCCGCACCGGTGGCGCCCGCTACATCACGGGGCTGATCCGCGCGCTCGACGCCCACCGCGACACCCTCGACATCCGGCCCGTGCACGGCCCGCCACCCCTGCCGCGGCGCAACGCCCTCACCAGCCTCGGGAACCTGCTGCTCGACCTCGCCTGGACGCACGTCGTCCTGCCCCTGCTCGCGGTGCGCCATCGCGCCGACGTGATCCACGCCACGTTCAACTGGGGGCCGTGGGTGAGCCCCCGCCCCGTGGTCGTGACCATCCACGACCTCTCGTGGGAGGTGCTGCCCGAGGCGTACCCCGCGGGGTTCCGGCGCTACGCCCGCACGTTCACGCGCGCCACCGCGCGACGCGCCCGCGCCGTGATCGCCGTCTCGCAGGCCACCGCCGACGACCTGGTCCGCATCTACGGCATCGACCCGCGGAGGGTCCGGGTGATCCACACGGGCATCACGCCCCGCACCCCGTCCGGCGGCCCGCGGGAGGCGATGGTGCTGCACGTGGGCGAGTTCGAACCGCGCAAGCGCGTGCCCGAGATCATCGCCGCGCACGCCGCCTACCGCGCCGCCGCGCCCGCCAACCCGCCCCCCTGCCGCCTGGTGCTGGCCGGTGCCGGCGGCGCCGACGAGGACGCGGTGGCCTCGGCGTGCGGTGCCGCCGCGGCGGGCTGTGAGCGCCTGGGGTACGTCGACGACGCCACGCTCGACGACCTGTACCGCCGCGCCGCGCTGGTCGTGAACAACAGCGCGTACGAGGGATTCGGCCTGCCGGTCGCCGAGGCGATGAGCGCCGGCTGCGCGGTGCTGGTTGCCGACACCCCCGCCCTGCGGGAGGCGGGCGGCCCCGAGGCGCTGGTGGTGGACGGTCCCGGTCAGGAGGCGCTCACGCGCGCGCTCGGGGCCGCCCTCGCCGACCGTGACGCCCTGGCCGAACGCGGACGGCGGGGCCGAGAGCACGCCGCGACGTTCACCTGGGAAACGTGCGCCGCCGCCCACGCCGAGGCCTACCGGGCGGCCTCCCGGTGAGGGTCGCCGTGGACTGCCACATGGCCGGGCAGCGCCACGCCGGGGACGCCGGCAACGCCCGGTACGCCGTGAGCCTGGTGAGCGCCCTCGCCGCCACCGCCGCCGCCGGGGACGACGCGTGGGCACTCACCGCCCACCCCGCGGGCATCGCCCGGCTGCCGGACGGCGTCCCCCACGCCGGCGTGGGGGCCGGGAACGTGGCGCGCCTGCTGCGCGGGGCACCCGGGACGCTGCGCGCCATCCGCGCCGACGCCGCGGTGTTCACCTACATCGCGCCGCCGCGCACCGGGGTCCCCGTGGCCCTGGCCGTGCACGACGCCTCGTTCATGACGCACCCGGAGTGGCTGAGCGGCCGCGCCCGGGCGCTGCTGCGCGCACTGGTGCCGCGATCGGCGCGGACGGCGACCGCGGTGCTCGCCCTGTCGGAGACCGCCAGGGCGGAGATCGTGGACGCCCTGGGGGTGCCCGCCGAACGGGTGCGTGTGGTGACCCCCGCACCGGCACCCTGGTTCGGCGTGCGCGACGGCGCGCCGGAGCGCGTGGCAGCCCGGTTCGGCCTGCGCCGCTACTGCCTCGCGGTGGGGGACCTGGGGCGCAGGAAGAACCTCCCGGCCCTGGGATCCGCGCTGGGGCTGCTGGGCGACCCGGAACTGGAGCTGGTGCTCGCCGGGCAGGCCGCCGGCGCGGAGGGCGCACTGGCGGGCGCGCCGCGGGTGCGGCTGCTGGGACGCGTGACCGACGACGAGCTCGCCGACCTGTACCGCGCGGCGGCCGTGACGGCGTTCCCGTCGCTGCACGAGGGCTTCGGGCTGCCCGCCGCCGAGGCCCTCGCCTGCGGCAGCCCCCTTGTGGTGAGCGACCGCGGGGCCCTGCCGGAGGTGGTGGGCGACGCCGCCATCGTCACCGCCCCCGATCCCGCGGCCCTCGCCGAGGGCCTTCGCGCCGCCCTGGAGCCCGCGACGGCGGACCGTCTGCGGGCCGCGGGGCCGGTCCGTGCGTCGTCCTTCACGCCGGAGCGCATGGGCCGGGAGGCGTGGGCGGCCCTGGCGGATCTCGCGCGGTGAGGATCGCGATGCTCGGCACGCGGGGCATCCCCGCCCGCTACAGCGGCTTCGAGACCGCCGTGGAGCACCTGGCGCGGAGGTTCACCGACCGCGGCCACGAGGTGACGGTGTACTGCCGGCCCCACATGACCGAGCGCCGCGAGACCCATGCGGGCGCGCGGCTGGTGCACGTCCCGACGATCCGGAACAAGTACCTCGACACACTCGTCCACAGCCTGCTGTGCACCGTGCGGATGGACGTGCGGGAACGGCCGGACGTGGCGTTGTACTTCATCTCCGGCAACGCCCCCGTCGTGCCCCTCGCCCGCCTGGCCGGCATTCCCAGCGTGCTGCAGATCGACGGGCTCGACAGCGAGCGCGCCAAGTGGCCGGCCCCGGCGCGCGCGTACATCCGCTGGTGCGAGCGCAACAGCGCCCGCGTGGCCACCGTCGCCGCCACCGACAGCGACGCGGTGGCCGACGAGCTGGAGCGGCGGTACGGGCTGCGCATCGCCTCCATCCCCTACGGGGCGGAGCTGCCGGACCCCGGTGACCACGGCCTGTGCGAGCGGCTGGGGGTGGAGCCCGGGCGGTTCGTGCTGTTCGTGGGGCGCCTGGTGCCCGAGAACAACGCCCACCTGCTGGTGGACGCCCATCGCCGCAGCGGCGTCGGGTGGCCGCTCGTGGTCGTGGGCGACGCGCCGTACGCCGAGGACTACAAGGCGCGCCTGCGGGAGCTGGCCGGCCCGGAGGTGCGGTTCCCCGGGTACGTGTTCGGCGACGGGTACGGGGAGCTCGTGCACCGCACCGGGATCATGTGCGTGCCCACCGAGGTGGGCGGCACCCACCCGGTGATCGTGGAGGCGATGGCCGCGGGGGCGCCCCTGATCGTGAGCGATCACGGCCCGAACGTGGAGGTGGTGGGCGCCACCGCCGCCACGTTCCCGCTCGCCGGGGGCGCGGACGCACTGGCCCGGGTGATCGCGGAGCTCGCCGCGGATCCCGCCCGGCGGGCGGCCCTGGGCGCCGCCGCCGCGGCCCGCGCGGCGGAGCGGTTCAGCTGGGACGTGTGCGCCGACCGGTACCTGGCGCTGCTTGCCGCCGCCAGAGAGCGGGCGGGACGTCAGCCGGCGTAGGTGAACGGCAGGTCCCCGGCGACGTCGCGCAGCCGCGGCGCCCGCCGGTCGCGGTCGGACACCTGCACCTCCATGTCCGGCCAGGCGACCCCGACGTCGGGGTCGTCCCAGGCGATGCCGCCCTCGGTGGCCCCGTCGTAGTAGTTCGAGCAGCGGTACGCGACGTCGGCGATCTCGCTGAGCACCACGAACCCGTGCGCCAGGCCGACGGGGATGTAGATGGCCCGGTGGTCCTCGTCGTCGAGCTCGACGGACCGCCACCGCCCGTACGCCGGGGAGCCGCGGCGCAGGTCGACCACGACGTCCAGGATGCGGCCGCGGGCGCAGCGCACGAGCTTGGCCTGCCCCGGCCGGGTCTGGAAGTGCAGGCCCCGCAGCACCCCCCGGGCGGAGCGGGAGTGGTTGTCCTGCACCCAGCCGTGGGTGATGCCCAGGCCGTCGAGCCATTCCTGCCGCAGGGTCTCCACGAAGAAGCCGCGGGGGTCGCGGTGCACCACCGGCTCCAGGACCACGCACCCGGGGATGCCGGTCTCCACCACGTTCACGTCGGGTTCACCTCGGGTCGTCCAGGGCGGCGCGGTAGGCGTCCACGGTCTGCTCGGCGCAGCGGTCCCAAGTGAACGTGTGGGCCCGCTCGATGCCGGCTCTGTGCATCTGCTCCGCCGTGTCCGGGTCCAGCACGACGCGCTCCACGGCGTCGGCGATGGCATCCGGGTCGGTGGGGTCGACGAGCACGCCGGCATCCCCGACCACCTCGGGCAGGCTCGCGCGGTCGGCGGCCACCACCGGCGCCCCGCAGGCCATCGCCTCCAGCGGCGGGAGGCCGAACCCCTCGTACAGGGACGGGAACACGAAGCAGTTGGTCGCCGAGTACAGGGCCACCAGCTCGTCGTCGCTCACGACCCCCAGCCGGATGACGCTGCGGCCCAGGAGATCCAGCTCGCGGGCGGTGTCGTGGTCCCAGGCGCCCTCGGCGCCCACCAGCACCAGGGAGCATTCGGGTGCCCGGCGCCGCACCAGCGCGAAGGCCCGGAGGAGCACCGACAGGTTCTTCCGCGGCTCCGGGGTGCCCACCCACAGCACGAAGGGATCCGGGGGGATGCCGAAGCGGTGCGCCAGCCGGACCGGGTCGGGTTCCACCGGCTGGAACCGGGGGTCGACCCCCAGGTGGGCGACCGACACCCGGCGGTCCGGGATCCCGAGCAGGTCGATCACCTCGGAGCGGGCGTACTGGGAGGCCACCAGCACCCGCGAGGCCCGCGACGCGGCACGGGACACCAGCACCTTGCGGCGGGCGAGCATGGACCGCGAGAACAGCTCCGGCAGGCGCCACGGCAGCACGTCGTGGATGGTGAGCACCAGTGGCCGGGAGAGCTTGAGCGGCGCCAGCGTCCCGGGGCAGTGCACCAGGTCCACGTCGTGCGACGTGGCCTGCCGGTCGAGCATGACCGGGTAGTACAGGAGGTTCCGCTCCGCCCGGCCCGCGAGCTTGCCGAACCCGCCGGACCCGCGGCCCCCCGTCCCCAGGCGGTGCAGCTCCACGCCCGGTGTGCGTCCCAGCGCCGCGGCGAGGTCGGTGGTGTATCGCCCCACCCCGCCCTGGTGCAGGCCCGCCGGGGTCATGTCGAAGCCCACGCGCACGGTGCTCACACCGCCTCCCGCTGCATCGCCGGCACCCGGCCCGCGGCGAGCGACACCAGGCCCAGGGCGGCCCGCCAGCCGTAGTACGCGGAGCGGCGCGGGGTGATGGTGGACCTGCCGGCGCGCCGGGGGCGCATGACCACCGGCACCTCGGCCACCGCCAGGCCGTGGCGCCAGGCCACCAGCAGCGCCTCGGACTCCACCTCGCCGCGCGGGTACCGCCGGGCGAACACCGCGATGCCCCGCGGGCCGCAGGCGCGCAGGCCGGAGGTGGCGTCCGTGACGCGGCGGCCCGACAACGCGGTGAGGGACCGCGACAGCATCCGGTTCCCCACGCGCCGCGCCGGGGTGGAGCGGTGGCCCGCGGTGCCGGGTTGCAGGAACCGCGACCCCACCACCACGTCGGCACCCAGACGGTCCACCGCGGCCAGCAGGGCGGCGGCGTCGACCGCGCGGTGCTGGCCGTCGCCGTCCAGCTGCACCGCCGCGTCGTAGCCCGCGGCGACGGCGAACCGGTAGCCGCGCTGCACGGCGGCGCACATCCCGAGGTTCCGGGGGATGCGCAGCACCTCCGCGCCCGCCTCGCGGGCCGCCGCTGCGGTCGCGTCACGGGAGCCGTCGTCGACCACCAGCACGTCCGCGTGCGGGAGGACGGCGCGCACCTCCCGGACGACGGCGCCCACCGCGGCCTCCTCGTTCAGGGCGCGGACGATGGCGAGTACCTTCACGCGGCGTGCTCCAAGGGTGGATGCGGACCGGGCCGGCGGGCACCGGGCACGGCCGGGCGCGAGTCTACTGTCCCCCCGGGCGCGTGCCGACCGGCCATGCGTCCCGTGCGACAGGAGGCGGATGCAGCGCGTGGCTCCCAGCGTGCGGGTCGTGATCGTGTCGTACGAGTGCGCGGCGCACCTGGACCGCTGCCTGCGGGCGCTCGATGCGGCACGGCACCTGGTGCCCATGGAGGTGCACGTGGTGGACAACGCCTCCACCGACGGCGGCGACGCCGTCGCCGCGGCCCGCCCATGGGTGCACCTGGAGCGCATGCCGCGCAACGCCGGGTTCGCGGTGGCCGCGAACCGCGGCCTGGCGGGTGCCGAGACAGGCGCCGTACTGGTCCTGAACCCCGACGCCCACATGTCGCCACGGGACCTGCTGGCGTGCCTCGACCGCCTGGCCGCCGATCCCTCGGCCGGCGTCCTGACGCCGCGGGTGGTGGACCAGACCGGCCGGTTCGACGGCCGCTGCCGCCGGGGGTTCCCCACCGTGCCCGCCGCCCTGGGGGTCCTGACGGGGCTCGACCGCCGGTTCCCGCGTCTCCTGGGGGGCTACACCATGGCCTGGAGGGATCCGGGGGAGCCGGTGGACGTGGTCGCCGTGAGCGGCGCCGTGATGTTCATCCGCACCGAGGCGCTGCGCGCCGCCGGGGGGTTCGACGAGCGGTACTTCATGTACGCGGAGGACATGGACCTGTGCATCCGCATCGCGCGCCTGGGATGGCGCATCCGGTACTGGCCCGGGGCGACCGCGGTGCATGCGGGCGGGGCGAGCGGCCGGCCGGTCGCCGCCCGGGAGGCGTTCTGGCGCAGCATGGCGGTGTTCACCCGCCGGCACCGGCCGGGACCGCGGGGCCTGCCGGCCCGCGTCGCGGTGACCGCGACGACGGAGGTGGCGGTGGCGGCGGCCCGCCTCAGGCGGTGGCGGCCGGCCGCACCTCCCACGTCCCGCTGAGGTCGACCAGCCCGATGCCCCGCGCCTCGGCGAACACGTCGAAGTCCACCCACCGGTCGAGCCAGTCGTAGACGTCCCGCTCGTCCGCGGAGGTGGCGGCGACGGTCACGGTGAACCGTCCCTCGTGCAGGTGCAGGCTGGGGATGTGGAAGCGGGCGGAGCCGGTGGCCGGGCCCTCCCCGGACGCCCACAGCTCGCGCGCCATGTTGGTGCCGTAGCAGTGCACGCCCTCCACGGAGTGGATGGCGATGCCGAAGTTGGGGAAGTCCACCGGCCGGTGCATGGTGAACGCCAGGTCGATGGCCATCGGGTCGCCGGACCGGAACGACCCGGCGGGCGCGCCCGCGGCGTCGAGCAGGCGCACCGCGGTGATCTCGACGGCGCCGTCGCCCCAGCGCTTGGCCGGATCGGTGGCCGGCGGCGCCTCGGCCTCCGCCTCCGCCTCGGGCGACTCGGCGTCCACGACCTGCGCCCGGCGGGTCTCCCGGGACAGCAGCCGGTGGTACGAGGCGAGGATGTCCTGCGGGTCGCCGTCCTCCAGCACGCGGCCGCTCTCCATGAGCACGGCCCGGTCGCAGATGCGCTCCACCGCCGACGGGTCGTGGGACACGAACACCAGGGTGCCGCCGGCACGCCGGAAGTCGGACATGCGGCCCATGCACTTGCGCTGGAAGGCCTCGTCGCCGACGGCGAACACCTCGTCCAGCAGCATCACCTCGGCGCGCACGTGCGTGGCCACCGCGAACGCCAGGCGCAGCTGCATGCCGCTGGAGTAGGTGCGCACCGGGGACTCGATGAAGTCCTCCAGCTCCGCGAACGCGACGATCTGGTCGTAGCGCTCCCGCACCTCCTGCTCGGAGAACCCCAGGATCGCGGCGTTGAGGAACAGGTTCTCCCGGCCGCTGAAGTCCGGGTGGAACCCGGCGCCCAGCTCCAGCATGGAGGCGATGGTGCCGGTGGTGACCACGCGGCCCCTGGTGGGTTCGATGATCCCCGCGATGAGCTTCAGCAGCGTGCTCTTGCCGGAGCCGTTGCGCCCCACCAGGCCCACGGATTCGCCGGGGGCGATGGACAGGTCCACGTCACGCAGCGCCCAGAACTCGGTGTACCGGGAGCGCCGGCCCCGCAGCAGCGTCTCCTTGAGGGTGGGGTTCCGGTCCTTGAGGATGCGGAACCGCCGGGCGACGCCCTCCAGCCGGATGCTGCCGCCGGTGGTCGCCGGCGCGTTCACGCCCGGGCCTCCGCCGCGACCGCGTCCACGCTTTCCCGCCAGATCTCCGCGACCCGGCCCCAGTCGTGCTGCGCCCGCACGCCGGCGCGGCCCTGCCGGCCGATCGCCCGGGCCGCCGCCGCGTTGCGCATGAGGAAGTCCAGCATCACCACGTATTCACCGGTGCCGTCGTACCACAGCCCGCCGGCGGTGCGGCGGGACTGGCCCACCAGAACCGGTGAGACGGCGTTCGCGAGCGTCGGACGCGCGTGGCTCCATGCGTCCAGCTGCGCGATGGACAGGCTCTCGTACGGCGACGGGACCACGACCACCGCGGCGCCCGCGATGGCCTCGTGCTTCTCGGCGTCGTCCACGAACCCGGTCACGTGCAGCCACGGCTCCTCCGACAGCCGCAGGTCGCCGCGCCCCACCAGCACCAGGTCCGCGCCGTCGGGACGCGCAGCGCGGTAGGCGCGGTGGTCCTCCACAAGGCGGTCGACGCCCTTGGAGGCGTCCAGGCGCCCCACGCACAGCGCGTACGGGCGGGTGATGCCGCGCCGCGCCGCGAACGCCGCGGGGTCGGAGGGCGGCACGGGGTCGGCGCCGAAGCCCATCACGACCGCCCGGCCGGCGTCGACGCCGAAGCGCTCCAGCACCAGCTCCCGTTCCTCTGGCGTGTTGCACATGATCCGCCGGGCGGCGTGGAACACGGGGTCGAAGATCCGCAGCCGCGCCGGCGGCTCGTCGTGGAGCGTGGGGACCAGCAGGGCGCGGCCGGCCACCAGCGGCAGGCCGCCGACGGTGGTCGCGTACAGGTACGTGACGAACACCACGGCGTCGTACCCGGTGCCCTGCTCGCGCAGGTGCTCCATCAGGCCCGGGGCGTTCGGCCCCTGGGCGTCCATCCACCGCGACCCGAGGTCCAGTTCCTGCGGCGCGGCGTACACCGCGGGGGTCATCCGGTCGAACGCGGCGGGGTCGCGGGGCACGGGCACCGGGAACCGCACGACCCGCAGGCCGTCCTCCCGAACCTCGCCGGGCGGGTAGTGGTCCGCCCAGGTGCGGTAGTCGTGGGCACACGTGGTGAGGACGGTCACGTCGTGCGAGGGGGCGAGCAGGTGCGCGACGCGACGGGCTTCCTCCTCCGCCCCACCCCCGACGTCGGCGCCGTACCGGTGGACCACGACGGCGACACGGTTACGGGTCACGACGCGGCCCCGAGCACGGGTGCGAGGGCGTCGCGCATCCGCGGGATGACCCGTTCCGGGGCCAGCTCGTCGAGGCGAGCCCGGGCCGCGGCGGCGAGCGTCGCGCGCAGGGCGGTCGATCGCGACGCCTCCAGCGCGGCCTCCGCGAACACGGCGAGGTCGTCATCGGGCAGCACCAGCCCGGCGTCGCCAAGCGTCTCGGGGATGGCCGCGGCGGCGCGGGCGACCACCGGCAGGCCGCGCTGGAGCGCCTCGATGAGCGGCAGGCAGAACCCCTCGTGGACGGACATGCACACGTACACGGAGGCCCGGTCATAGGCGGCGTCGCGCTGGGCGTCCGGCACCTTGCCGGTGAGGTGGACCGCGGCGGACCCGAGTCCCGCAACCTGTCCCACCAGCGCCTGGTGGTACGGCTCGAAGCCCTGCCACGACCCCATGAGGGTGAGCTCGGCATGCGGCTCGTGAGCCCGCTGCAGCAGGGCGTGGACCCGGACCACATCCTCGAGTCGCTTGTTCGGCACGATCCGCCCGACGCTCAGCAGGTGCGGCGGCCCCGTCGCGGGAGCGATGCGATCCGGGGGCGTGGCGGGGCTGAGCAGCAGCGGCACCACGGCGGCCTCCCCGAGTCCTGCGTCCGCGAGGTCGACCGCATTGAACGCGGAATCCGCCACGAGGGCCGTCACGCGGCCGCCCAGGGCCGTGAGACGTACCCGGCCCTGATCGCACATGGCGGCGATCTGCCGATTGGCGGGCCGCAGGAGGTCCCCCGGGGTCACGTTGTGGTAGACGACGCCAAGTGGCGCACCGTGGGCGACCGCCGTCTCCGCCGCGGCGCTCCAGATCGAGTAGTGCAGCACCAGGCCACCGGCGTTCTCGAGCACCCGCGGCCCGCGGCCGTCGAGGCGATGGACCCGGCCGGCGAGCGTCGGGTGGACATGCTCGGCGAGCAGCTCCGACGGATGCCCCCAGCCGCGCAGCACCTCCTGCCAGCGCAGCGCCTGCTCGGTGACCGCGTCACCGGGCGTCGCCGCGGCGACCAGCTGGTGGACGGGCCTCATGCCGCCAGCCGTTCGACGACGTCCCTGAACCGGGCGCGGACCGCCGGCCACCCGTACACGTCGAGCGTCCACTCCCGTCCGCGGGCGCCCATCCGCCGCGCCTCCGCCGGGTCGGCCACCAGGGCCCGGACCGCGTCGGCGAACTCCGCGCCGTCGGCGAACACGTGCCCGCCGCCGCTGCGCGCGACGTGGTCCGCCATCACCGCGGAACCGGCGGACACGATGCTCGGGACGCCCTCGATCCACGCCTCCATCTGCACGATCGACATCGACTCCATCCGCGACGCGCTCACCAGGGCCAGCGAGCCGGCCAGCAGGGCGCGCTTGTCGGAGTCGCTGACGAAGCCGCCCGACACGACGTGGGGGCGTGACCGCTCCGGGATCCGGTAGCCGCCCCGGCCCAGCAGGAGCAGCCTGGGCGCGGCGGGATCGGCGCGTCGCATCGCGGTGACGTGCTCCACCAGCTCATGGACGCCCTTGCCCTCCTCCAGGCGCCCGGCGTACACGAGGTACGGCCCGGCGGGGGCGCTCCGCGGCGGGGGTGGCGCGGGCCCCGGGTCGTCGAAGCCCATCCCCACGACCCCGCCCTCGCTCACCCGGTAGCGTTCCCGGGCGAAGCGCTCCTCCTCGTCCGCGTTGAACATGCAGCCTCGACACGCCTCGATGACGGCGGCGACGGTCCGCAGTCGTGCGTACGGCTCGTCGTGAAGGCACGGCATCAGCGCGGTCCGGTCGGGGGCGACCTGCGCGCCCCAGACGGTCGTTCCGAACAGGTAGGGCGCGGCCACGATGAGGTCGAAGCGCTCCGCCTCTCGCTCCAGGAACGCCTCCATGGCGGGCGAGGTGACGCTGTTGGCGAGCCACTCCAGCTCGCCGGCGTAGTCGAGCTCACCGCGCAGCAGCGGTGGGTGCAGCGCGTCGTAGCGCTCCCCGTCACGGGTGCCGACCGGGAACCGGTGGACGGCAACGCCCTCCACCTCGACGCGACCCGGCTTCAACTCGTTCCGCCATGTCGTGTGGTCCACGGCGCAGGAGGTGGCGACCGCGACGCTCCAGTCAGGTGGAGACGCGTGTTCCGCGAGGGCCCGCACCAGGGCCTCGGCACCGCCAAGCACCTCCCGCCCGTACCGGGGGACCACCCAGAGCATGCGCAACTCAGGACGGGACGTGAGCGACCACCGCGTAGTCCTGGAACCCGTACACCAGGTCGTTCAGCTTCCCCACGATCCGGCGGAGCACCTCGGCGTCCGGGCCGTCGCCGGACGGCACCGGCAGGCGTTCATCGTCGGGCACGGGGGAGAGCCGCAGGATCTCCACCCCGGTGAAGCCGGCGCTCTCGCACAGGAAGGCGAGGGTGTCGGGGTGGATCGGCCGGCGGTGGGTGAGGTCCCGGTGGAAGTTCACCGAACCAGCCACCAGGGACTCCGGGTTCGGCGTCTCCATGATGAGCACCCCCCCGGGGGCGAGCGCATCGGCCGCGCCGTGGATGAGCCGCAGCAGCTCCGCGGCCTCCAGGTGCTCCACGACGTGGGACGCCATGATCCCGTCGAGCGACCCCGCAGGCAGGCCGTTGACGTGCGCGATCCCGTCACCGTGGACCACCGGCAGGCCGCGCGACGCGGCGAGACCCGCGAAGTCGGGATCCAGGTCGACCCCGGTGGCATCGACGCCGCGCTCACGCAGCATCTCCACCAGCTCTCCGCGGCCGCAGCCCACGTCCAGGACCCGCCCGCGGTCGCCCAGGTACTCCAGGTAGCGCTCCTGGTGACGGCGCACGGCCTCCTCGGGCCGGTACCGTCCCTCGAACGACTCGTAGTCGATGCGCAGGCCGCCGGCCGGGGGAGCCGGGGGCGCGGCGGGTGTCCCGAGGGCGTCCCCGGACGGTGCCGAGGAGGGAGCCGCCGCGGCCCGCGGGGCGCGTTCCAGGCGAGCGAGCCGCGGCCCGAGCTGCAGCTCCTCGACGCGCCGTTCGAACGCGTCGATGCGCTGGGAGAGGGCGGAGATGTCCCGCTGGGCGCGCACGCGCTCCGCCGCCTCCGCCTCCAGACCGGCGGCGAATTGCAGGGCGCGGTCGTGCGCCTCAGCAACCTTCGGCCACATGTCCCCCACCGCGGAGTCCGTCTGCTGGGCGATGTCGTTGAGCACGTGGAACAGCAGGCGCAGCTGCACCTGCTTGACGCCGGTGATGACCTTGCCGATGCCGGGCTTGCTGGAGTACCCGAGTTGGGGACGGAACACGACCTGAGGACGACCCGAGGCGATGGGGACCGGCCCGGTACCGACCTCGGGGCCGTACGCGCCGCCCGCACGAAGGTGGGCCGCCCGTGCGCGCAGGTCATCGACCAAACGGTCGACGTCGATGGTGGGCGGCGGCTCGGAATCGTGCTCTGTGGACACGGTCTGCTCGGGTTTCCTCGTCTGACGGGCGGTTTCGACGGCGGACAACGCTATCCCATCGACCCCTGGGTAGCATCCCGCGGGCATGTCCGTCGCCCCGGCCTACGCGCGGTTCGCGCCGCTGTACCGCAACCTCGTCAAGCGCGAGGTCCGCCAGCGGTACAAGGGCTCACTGTTCGGGCTGGCATGGACGCTCATGAACCCGGTCGTGGTCGTGCTGACCTACTCGGTGGTCTTCAACTTCCTGTTCGAGGTTCAGAAGATCCCCTACTACCCCCTGTTCCTGTTCACGGGCCTCACCGCGTGGACGTTCTTCTTCGGGGGGATCCAGATGGCCGCCTCCAGCCTGGTGGCGAACGGGAACCTGGTGAAGAAGGTGCGGTTCCCGCGTGAGATCGTCCCGGCCGCCGCGATCAGCGCGAACGCCGTGACGGGCGCGGCGATGCTCGCCATCGCGCTCCCGCTGTCCCTGGTGCTCCACTCCGAGTCCCCGCTACCGCTGGTCCTGCTGCCGGTCCTTCTCGTGGCGCTCGGCGCGCTCACCCTCGGCGTTGGCCTCACCCTCGCCGCCCTCAACGTCTACTTCCGCGACGTCGAGCACATTCTGGGGGCGATCGGGATGCCCTGGTTCTTCCTGACGCCGATCTTCTACACCCTCGATCAGCTTCCGGAGAGCCTCCAGGCGCGTCCCTGGCTCGAGCACCTCTTCTACTACGGCAATCCCGCCACCCCGTACGTCTCGAGCTTCCGGGACGTGGTGTTCTCCGGACGGTGGCCGTCCGCGATCGACGTCGCGTACTGCATCGGCGTCGGCGCGGTGGCGCTCGGGCTCGGATTCCTCGCGTTCCGGCGCCTGGAGCGTGACCTGGCGATCGAGCTCTGACGACCCCCACCGCACCGTGCCGTGGCCTCCGGGGCATGCTCGTATAGTGGCGGGCCGATGCGGGTCCTGATCCTGAACTGGCGTGACAGCCGCCATCCGCAGGCGGGCGGAGCGGAGGTCTACACCCATGGCGTCGCTCGGCGGATGGTCGACCGCGGCCACGAGGTCACCATCTTCGCCGGTGCCGCGGCGGGCCTCGCGGCGTCCGAGACGCTCGACGGCGTGCGCGTCGTGCGCCGCGGCGGTGCGCTCACCACCCGATTCGCCGCGCCCCGCTGGTACCGGGGGATGCGCGACCGCTTCGACGTGGTGGTGGAGGAGATCAACACCCTGCCGTACTGGGCGTCGCGCTGGGCGGATGCACCCGTCGCGCTCCTCATGCACCAGCTGGCGCGCGAGGTCTGGTGGCACGAGGCGCCGCGCGCCCTGGCGATTCCGGGCTTCCTGCTGGAGCCGCTGGCCCTTCGCGGCTGCGGCCGGCCGCCGGCCCTCGTCACCTCCCCGTCGACGAGGCGGGATCTGGAGCGGCTCGGGTTCCCGAGGGGCCGCGTGGCCGTCATCCCCCTCGCCATCGATTCACCGGCCCTGCCGGAGCCCGTTCGACCCGACCCCCACCTGGTGGTCACGGTAAGCCGCCTCACACCCTCCAAGCGCATCGACCATGCCATCAGGGCCATCGCGCTGCTCCGTGCTCGGGGCCTGCCCGCACGACTGGCGGTCGTCGGTGGCGGCGCCGACGCCGAGATCGCGCGACTCCGAGCTGTTGCGGAGACCGTCGGCGTATCGGAACACGGGAACTTCACGGGGTGGCTTTCCTCCGATGCGCGAACCCGTCTGGTCGCGTCGGCCCGTGCGCTCACCATGACCTCCGCCCGCGAGGGATGGGGTCTGGCGGTGACGGAGGCGAACGCGCTCGGCGTACCGGCCGTCGTGTACGAGCGGCCCGGCCTGGTCGACAGTACGCGCGCGGGAGTCAGCGGCCTCGTGACCGCGTGCGACCCGGCGTCCCTTGCGGACGGCCTGGCCCAGGTTCTGGGCGACGACGCGCTGCACGCCCGGCTCTCGGGAGCGGCACGGGAGTGGGCCGCACGCTTCACGTGGGAGCGCGCCACCGACGCCTTCGAGGGTCGGCTTGCGGAGGTGGCGGCCCGGGGGAACGGACCGTGACGGCGCCCGGGGAGGAGCACCCCCTGGTGCTGGTCGACGCAACGATGACGCGGTACATGCCGGGAGGCACGACCCGGTACACGCTGGGACTCCTGGAGGAATGGTCTCGACGACCTCCGCTGGGACTACGTGTACGGCCGGTGTACGGACCGCAACTCCGCAGCGGGGGGCGGTTCGGTCCCCTGCCGAACCTCGCACGGAGCCTGTTGTGGCTTCATGTGATGGTTCCCTGGCGGGTGCGACGAGCCGGAGCCTCAGCGCTCTTCGAGCCGTCGTTCACCGCGTCGGCAACGCTGCGTCGCGCCCAGGTCGTGATGATCCACGATCTGTCCTTCGAGCGGTTCCCGGAGCACTACCCCAGCCTGTTCCGCCGGTGGATCCGGTGGGCGACACGTCTGTCGACACGCCGAGCGACGCTCCTCCTCGCCCTGTCCGAGTCGACGCGGCAGGACCTCATCGATCTCTACGGCGTGGACGGGAACCGCGTCGAGGTCGCCTACCCCGGAATCGCGGTGCCCGACGGTCCCAGTCGGGACCGAGAGCCGGTGATCCTGTATGTCGGGGACTTCAGTCCGCGCAAGCGGGTGCCGCTCCTGATCGAGGCGTACCGGCGATATCGGGGAGCGGCGGGAACGGAGCGGGTTTGCGAGCTCGAGCTGATCGGTGGTGGCGGCCCCGATGAGGCGCGCGTCTCCGCGCTCGCCGCCGCCACGGAGGGGGTCCGCCTCCTGGGTCGCGTCGACGACGGAACACTCGACGACCGCTACCGGCGTGCGACGCTTCTCGTGTACCCGTCGCTGTACGAGGGATTCGGGCTTCCGATCGTGGAGGCCCTCGGTCGCGGCACGCCGGTCCTCGCCGCGCGGAACTCCTCCCTGCCGGAGGCCGGCGGCGAGGCCGCCCACTACACCGATGCCGAGACCGCGGACGAGCTCGCCGAGGACCTGTTGCGACTGCTGACCGACCGGGCGGCGCTGCTCGAGGACGAGGACTCGCGTCGCGCCCAGGCCAGGGCGTTCGATCCCACGACGGCCGCGGATCGCGTCGCGGAGCTCATCACGCGGGCGATCGGCACGCGCCGGTGAGCACGATGGAGGGAACCGGACGGCGATCGGGAGCTGGAGCCGCGCGGGCCGGGACTCGAGGCGCGCTTCGGGCAGGGCTCGTGGTGCTCGTCTCGATGGTCGGTATCAACGCCGCGAACTACCTCTATCAGCTCGTCGCGGCGCGCTCGCTCGGGCCGGATGACTTCGGGGCCCTCGCCGCGCTCATCGCCGTCATCACGGTTGCCGGCCTGCCGTTCGGGGCCGTTCAGCTGGTGGTCGCCAGGTCCGTGGCGGGGGATCTGGCGCTGGGCCAACGTGACCGAGCCGCGAGCTTTGCAGGCAGTGCCGTGGGCCTCACCCTCGTCATCGGTGTGATCACCGCCGCCGCGGGCGTCCTCGCCGCCGGACCCATCGCACATCTCCTGCAGCTCGAGGACGACGGCGCGACGGCCGTGGCCGTCACGGCGCTGACGTTGCCGTTCGCGATGGCGCTCCCCGCGCTGCTCGGCGTGGTTCAGGGAGAGCAGCGATTCCGCCCGTATGCGCTTGCACCCCTCGCCGGGGCGATGGTGCGGCTCATCTCCCTTGTCGTGCTCCTCATCGCCGGGCTGGCCCTCACCGGCGCCGTGACGGCGACGCTGATCGGCACGGTCGTATCGTCGCTGGCAGTGCTTTGGCCCGTGCGCCGCCACCTCCGGATCGCGGAGGCCCTGGCCGGAATGCGCCGCATCCTGCGGGAGACCCTCCGGCCCGCCATCGGGCTGCTGGGGATCGCCTCCCTCACCAACGTTGACGTGGTCGTCGTGAAGGGAGCGTTGTCGGCGTCGGATGCCGGCGTGCTGGGAGCGACGGCGATCATCGCCAAGCTGGCGGTGTTCGTCCCCTCCGCGATCATCGTGGTGCTCCAGCCGCGTGTCGCCGCGCGCATCGCCCGCGGCAGAGCCGCGGACGACATCCTCGGCCGGTCGGTCCTGGTGACCCTCGGGTTCTGCGCGGTGTTCACCGTGATGTGCCTCGCCGCGGCCGAGCCCATCGTGCACCTGCTCTACGGCAGCGAATTCGGAGGAGCGGCGACGCTGCTCGGCGGATACGCCGTGTTCGCGAGCGTGCTGAGCCTCGTGAACGTGCATCTGAACTACCAGCTGTCCGGTGGTGCCGTCCGCGCACCGTTGCTCGTGGGCGCGTTCGCGGCCGTCCACGCGGTCGCCCTCGTGTTGTTCCACCGCACGGTCGAGACCGTCGTGGTCGTGAACGTGGCCGTGGCCGTGGGGCTCTTGGTCGCGTACGAGATCACCCAGGGCTCGTCGCTGCTGGCAGCCGCGCGCTCGGCGCGCGACATCGTCAGCGGGCTGCGTGCGGACCGAGCGGGCCGCGCACGGCTGGCATCGCTTGGCCGCCGTGCAATCGGCACCTGCCTTCGCGGCGTGGCCGTGACCGCAACGTACGCCGTCGTCGCCGTGGTGGTCACGTGGCCGCTCGTCACCAAGCTCGGCGACGCGGTCTTCGGGCGGGGGGGCGACTCGTTCGGAACGATCTGGTCGCTCTGGAGCGGAAGGGTCAACGGACGGAACCTGATCGGCTCCGACCACGTCGACTACCTCGGGGCGCCCATCGGCTTCACACACGACGGGGCGATCGATCTGACCAGCCAACTCGTCGGCAGTACAGGCGCGCTTCTCACGAGCGTGACCGACGAGGTGGTCGCCTACAACCTGCTGATCCTCTCGGGTCTCGCACTGTCGGGCGCGGTCACCTATGCCCTCGCCCGGACCCTTGGCGCGGGGCGCCTGCCCGCGTGGTGGGCCGGAATGGCGTTCACGATCTTCCCCTGGCACATCGAGCGGGCGGCCGGCTCGCCATCCCAGACGCACCTTTGGGCACTGCCGCTCGTCGCCCTCGCAGCCGTTGGGTGGTACCGCTCACCCACGGCCGCGAGGGCCCTGTTGTTGGGCGGGGCGCTGCTGGTGGCAATGGTCACCGACTTCTACCTGGCCTTCATCGCCGTGGTCCTGACGGCTGTGCTCCTCCTCGCGGCCGGCTGGGCCTGGAGAAGCGAGGTCGGGTTCGCCGCCGCCGCACGACGCGTCGTGGTGTGCGCGTCGGCCACGGCCTGGGCCCCGCTCATCGTGTTCGGCTACCTGCTCGTCGCTCGGTACACCACCGGAGCCGAGTTCATCGCGGGTCGCGGCGGCGGGAGGGTCGGCGAGCTCACGGCCTACGGCCTACGACTCCCGGAGCTCGTCGTGCCGACCTACGCGAACCCGTTCGTCGGCGACGAGACACGTGACTACCTCGTCGCCCATGTCCACGGCAGCAACTTCGCGGAGATCAGCCTCTACGTCGGGTGGATCACACTCGCCCTCGCGAGCGCCGGGATCGCCTGGGGCCTGCGTCATCGGACCGCGAGCCACGTCACCACCCGGTTCGCGTGGAGGGCGGGGGTGCTGGCGGTCGCCACCGGTCTCGTGCTGTCCATGCCGAGCCCCCTCGAGGTCGCCGGATTGCGAATTCCGGCACCCTCACGATTCATCTTCGAGGTCGCCCCGTACTGGCGGGTCTACTCCCGGTTCGTGGCGCTCATCATGCTCGGGTTGATCATCCTCGCCGTGCTGGCGCTGCGGCGCCTGGAGGCTGCTGCGCCACGGCGGCTCGCAGCCGCGGCCATGGTCGTCCTGATCGCCGGCTCGGCGGCGGAGCTCGCCCACGACCTGCCGGTGATTGACCTGCCGACCACGCCCGAGGGATACGCCCAGCTCTCCTCGCTTGAACCCGGCGCCATCGTCGCGGACTACCCCCTGGAGGCGTCGGATGAGGCCGGCAACTCAGACCGGCTGTTCTGGCAGCGGGTGCACCACCATCCGCTGCTCAACGGTGCTCCTCCCGGAAGCCGTGCCGACGCACTGCGGGAAACCGCATCCTCCATCGACGATCCCTCGGTACCCGGGATCCTCGCGTTCGCCCGTGTGCGTCTGGTCACGATCGACACGGCCCGAACGCCGGCGACCCTGACGAAGATCGTCGACGCCGCGTCCGGACCTGATGTCTTTCGCGTCGTCGCACGGCCCGTGGGCGGGGTGGGTCTGTTCCGTGACGGGTCGTATCCGGCGGAGGTCCAGCCCGACGGCAACCTCCGGCGGTGGCTCCTCACCCCGGGTACCGTCGACGTCTGGGTACGCCGCCCCGGTCGGTATGTCGCGGAGTTCTGGGCGGCGTCGTATGGCGTCCCTCGCCGCCTCACGCTCGCGGCACCGGGCCAGGACACCGTCACCCGAACGATCGGTGCGAACGGCGGCATGGTTCGGGTGCCCCTCGACCTCCCCGCGGGCATCACGTCGGTCGCGCTGACCGGCGATCCGGGGCCTGTCGTGATCCCTGACGGGCGCACCGTGAGCATCTACACCGGCAACTGGATCCTCACCGGGAGCGGTGGATGACGGCGGCCCGGCCCCGAGTGCTGGTGAGTCTCTGCGCCTGGGTTGGCGATGGCCTCAGTGGCGGCGACGCACATGCCCTCAGCGTTGCGCAGCGATGGTCGGCCCATGCCGATGTGACGGTGCTGTGTCCCCGCCGGTCCGCCCACATGGTCCGACGCCTGGCACCTCACGCGGCGGTGGTGACGTTCCGTGCCCCGGGTCGATCACTTGGAACGACAGCGGTGACCGCCGAGTACCTGCGCAGGGTCGCGACCGTGGGGTGGACGGCTCGCCGCGCCGGCCGCTT
>JADLHW010000014.1 GCA_020848615.1 Thermoleophilia bacterium | reverse complement strand
TCCTCGCCCGCGCATGGTGCACCGTGATCTGGCGACTCTGGCAAGACCACACCACCTACAACCCCGCCCACCACCGAGCACTGCAGCGCATTCTGGCCACCCAGGGTTGACACAGGGCGTCTCATTCCATCGCCTCGATGACCGCGTCCTCCAGGGTCCGTCCCGCGGCGCCCAGGCGGGAGATGCCCGCACCGGCCTCCGCGGCGGCGTCGCGGATGCCGTCCAGCACCGTGTCGGCGTCGACGTGGAGGGTGAACGCGTCGCCGTCGCGGGTGGCGGCGTGGCCGCGGGTGGCGAGGGCCGCCGCGAACGCGTCGGCGTCGCCCACGATGCGCACCTCCATCGCGTCACCGCCGTCGGCGAGCCGCGCGATGCGCTCGCTGGCCGCCACGCGGCCCTCCCGCAGCACCACCACCGCATCGCACGTGCGCTGGATGTCGTCCAGCACGTGGGAGCTCATCAGCACCGCGATACCCAG
Source organism: Thermoleophilia bacterium (assembly GCA_020848615.1). Classification (GTDB taxonomy): domain Bacteria; phylum Actinomycetota; class Thermoleophilia; order Miltoncostaeales; family Miltoncostaeaceae. The sequence continues at coordinate 16,731 of JADLHW010000014.1, read as the reverse complement.
CTCACGGGAGAGGCGCCGCACGAGCTCCAGCATCTCCGCCCGGCCGGCGGGGTCCAGGCCGTTGGTGGGCTCGTCCAGGATCACCAGCTCCGGGGAGTGGACGATCGCCTGGGCGAGCTTCGCCCGCTGCCGCATGCCCGTGGAGTACGTCCCGATGAGGCGGGACCGCTCCTCCTCCAGGCCCACCACGAACAGCGCCTCCGACGCCCGGCGGATCGCCACGCGCCGCGGCAGTCCACGCAGCTGGGCGAGGTGCACCACCAGGTCGGACCCCGCCATCTCCAGCGGCAGGCACTCGTGCTCCGGCATGTAGCCGATGCGCCGCCGCAGCTCGTGTGCCCCGGTGCCCACCTCCTCGCCGAACACCCGCAGCGTGCCGGACTGCGGCCGCAGGAGCCCGAGCACCGCCTTCATCAGCGTCGACTTGCCGGCGCCGTTGGCGCCCAGGAGGCCGGTGGCGGGGGCGTCCACCGTCACGTCGACCCCGTCGAGGGCCTGCACCGAGCCGAACCGCACGGACACGCCGGTGGCCGCGATGACGGGGGAGCTCACGGCGGGCAGGGTATCGCGGCCCGCCACGGCCGCGACCGGGAACCGGTGCCGCGACCCGCGGCGGGCGCTGCGCTAGCGTCGGTGGTGGAACCGGCGGACGGCAGGGAGGAGGCGTCATGGGCACGGGTGATGACATCCCCGTCGGGACGTTCTGCGAGGGCTGCGGCGCACCGTACGAACCCGGCAGCGACCCGCCGCGGCCGGTGACGCCCGCCCGGCTGCCGCCCCCCGAGCGCCCGGGCGACGAGCCGCTCACCCACTGCCAGGACTGCGGGGCCGAGTACCCCCAGCCCGGGGAGATCGACGCCACCGCCTGACACGCCGAGGCCGGGGGGCGCCGGCCCCGGGGTGACCGGGCTCAGGCCGCGGCGGCGACCGCTGTGATCGTGCGGGTGCGCACCGACGGGTGGCCGGCCAGCAGCGCGAACAGCGCGGCCAGGTCGGGGAGCTCCTCCGGGCCGGTGGCGGCGTGGTGGAGCATGAGCCCCACGGGCCCGCCGGCCGCGGCGGCGTCCGCCATGCGGTGCCCCAGCTCGTCCCGGGTCCACCGCACGCCGCGGCGCCCGCCGTGCATGAAGTCCCGGGACTGGCCTCCGTCGCCCAGCAGCCGGAAGCGCGGTCCGCCGTGGGCGGCCTCGCACAGGCGCCGCATCGCCATGTCCGGACGCTGCCGCGGCCCGTAGACCGTGAAGTAGCGGAGACCCACCGTCGGGAGGCCCATGCCCGCGTAGATGGCGGCGAGGTCCTCGCACGTCGCCTTCGTGACCCCGTAGGGGGACCGGGGCCGGCGCGGCGTGCGTCCCTTGACGGTGGGGTACGCCTCGGCGTCGCCGTAGACCGACGAGCTCGACGCGTACACCACCCGCGGGCAGCCGGCCTCCCGCGCGGCCTCCAGCAGGCGCTGCGTCGCGCGGACGTTGTCCTGCAGGTAGCGGGCGAAGCCGTCGCCGAAGCTGCCGCGCACGCCCGGCTGGGCGGCCAGGTGGATCACCAGCGGGCGGTCGGCGAGCAGCGGCCCGAGGTCCGCCTCGGCGAGGTCCAGCACGTCCAGGCCGAACCGGGGCTCGTCCCGGAGCGCCGCGAGGTTCGCGCGCTTGTCGGACGCCGCGTAGTGGTCGGTGGACGCGTCGACGCCGCGCACCGACCAGCCGTCCGCCGCGAGCCGCTCGCTGAGGTGGGAGCCGATGAACCCCGCGCATCCGGTGACCAGCACATGCATCGCGTCGTCTCCTGGGGATGGCCGGGGAATCGGGGGTCCCGGCGTGTCCAGATGCTGGAGAGCACCGGGTCGGAGCCGCAATCGGACGTGGGTACCAGGACCGTCCCGTGCGGTTTCGCGCCTCCTGATATCCCCCTTTTGGGGGATAGTGCCCAGGCGGAATCCGCAAGATGATCCTCGCCCGGCATTCATCACTCAAAAGGGGGATGCGAGTGATGCTGTTCCCGGCCGAGCCTGGGGTTCTCAGAAGTTCTTCATCACGTCGCGCGCGCGCCGCCTGGCTGGCGGCGATCGTGGGTTTGCTCATGTTCGCGCTGCTTCCCGCGGCCGCCTCGGCCAACCCGCCCGTCACGGACGTCGCGATCACCAAGACCGCCGACCGCGCGGACGCGGCCCCGGGCGACGCCGTGACGTGGACCGTGACGGTCCAGAACGCCGGCACCGCCGAGGTCCCGCTCGCGTCCATCAGCGTCGACGACCCGGGCGTGGTGCTCACCGCCGCGGGTGCCACGCCGGCGGGCGACACCCTTCGGCCCGGGGAGGCCCTCACCCTCACGGGGCAGACCGCGGTCACCGCGGACGCCTGCCCGCTGATGTCCAACACGGCGACGGTGCGGCTGGTGTCCCCCGACCTCGCCGCCCTCAACGGGAAGCGGCCGCGCGTGAAACCGGTGAAGGCGCCGAAGAAGGGCACCAAGGGAACCAAGGGCAAGGGCGGCAAGAAGCCGCCGCCTCCCCCGCCGCCCGCCCCGGCACCGGTCGACGTGAACCCGGCGAACGACACGGCCACCGCCTCGGTCACCGTCACGTGCCCGCCGCCGCCGCCGGGGGGGATCCCCGCGGTCCTCGAGCCGGCGCCCCCCGTGGTCCCGGTCGCGTGCCCGGTCCCGGACCTGAAGGTGGGGATCGTGGCCCCCCGCAGCATCCGCGCGGGCCGGCCGATCCACGTGGCCGTCACCGTCCACAACGCGTCCTCGTCGGTCGCCGCCAGCGCGGTGGTCGCCCGCTACGCGCTGCCCCGTGGCACGGCGCTCGCCCGCCTGCCCCGCGGCGCCCGGGTCCTCCGCGGCAGGTCGGTGGTGCTGCGCGTCGCGAGTCTCGCCCCGGGCGCGTCGCGCACCGTGCGGATCCTGCTGCGGCCGACGGCCATCGTCGTCCACCGGCGCGGCCACCGCGCCAGGGCGAGCGAGCAGTGCACCGGCGTCCGCACCGCCGTCACCGCCACCCGCGTGAAGAACAGCCGCCCGCGGCGGCGTCCGCCTCCCGTCACGGGCTGACCGCACCGCCGTTGTCCGCCGGTCACGCGCGCAGGTAGCGTGGCGTGAACCGGCGGGCCGTGACTCGGAGACGGCGCCCGCCCCCGACCCCAGGAGGACCGCCGTGGAGGCACTCGAGGCCATCCGCCGCCGCCGCGCCGTGCGCACCTACACGGACCGGCCGGTGGACGACGCGACGCTCGACCGGCTCCTGCGCCTCGCGCTGGTCGCACCGACCGGCAGCGGCGCCCAGGCGTGGAGCCTGATCGTCGTGCGGGACGAGGCCGTGCGACGGCAGATCGCCGAGCTCATCATCGACGGCGCCGGCCGGTACTTCGCGATCATGCGACCGGCGGCGGACGGGCACACGCCCGAGCAGCACGCCGAGTGGGCCCGCGGATACGCCGAGCAGATCCTGGCGACGTACCGCATCGCGCCCGTGTGGATCGTCGCGGCGCTCGTGCCGCGCGGGAACTACCCGCCGCAGATGGCGGAGGGCGGCCACATCGACGACCTCTACTCGCTGGCGTTCGCGATGGAGAACCTGTTCGTGGGCGCGCGCGCCGAGGGCCTCGGCACGGTGCCCACCACCGCGTTCCAGCGGTTCGAGAAGGGCCGGCTGCGCGAGATCCTGGGGCTGCCGGGGGACGTGGACCCGGCGATCGTCACCCCGCTCGGCCACCCGGAGGCGTTCCCCGAGGGCCTGCCGCCTGCGATCAGGAAGAACCGCCGCACGTGGCGCACGCTGGTCCACGACGACCGCTGGGGCAACGCCCGGTCCTAGGCGTCGTCCCGCCCGTCGCGGTCCCTGAGGGCCTCGATGCGGCGGCGGTCCCGCTTGGTGGGCCGGGCCCCCAGCCCGGCCCCCGGCGGCGCGGCCATCCGGCGCTGCGCGGCGTCACGGGCGCGCCGTTCCCGGCTGTCGGCGGACTCCTCGTAGAGCAGCTGGGCCTGGCTTGCCGGCCCCCGGCGCTCGCTGACGCCCAGGACCGTCACGGTCCACTGGGCCTGGCCGAGGGTGACCTCCACGGTGTCCCCGGCGGCGACCTCCTTCGAGGGCTTCGCGCGGACCCCGTTCACGTGCACGCGGCCGCCGTTGATGGCCTCCGCGGCCAGCGACCGGGTCTTCACGAACCTGGCGGCCCACAGCCAGCGGTCGATGCGCACCTTCTCGGCCATGCGGGGATGATCCCACCGTTCGGCATCCGTGAGAACGGCGTGAAGCCGTTGTTCCGCCGGACCGCCCGTGCATCAAGGGTTGCGGTCTCGGAGCCGATGTTCCCGGTGGTGTCCCGCCTGCGCCCCCTCCTCGCCGTCGCGGCCGTCGCGCTCGCCGCCGGAGTCCCCGCCGCGCAATCCGCGACCCCGGCGCCCCCGGGCAACGACGCGCCGAAGCTCACCCCGCAGGAACGGCCGTACGCGTGGGCCCGCCCCGTGCTGAAGCGGCTGGTGGCGGAGGGCGCCTGGCCCGCGGCGGACACGACCGGCCTGAACCGTGACGCCACGCGCCGGGAGCTCGCCCGTGGCGTCGCCGCCATCCTCACGGCCCGCGGCGGGACGGCGCCCGCGAACGCCGCGCTCCCCCCGGACGTCGCCGCCGCCGACCCCGACGCCGCCGCCATCGCGTGGGTCGCCTCGGCCGGGCTGGTGGGCGGCCGTGGCACGGCGTTCCGGCCGGACGACCCCGCGACGGGCCGCATCGCGAACCTCGCGGTCGTGCGGGCCCTCGGGCTCACGGCCGAGCTGCGCGGCCTGGCGGGCATCCACACCGCCGACGGACGGCGGCTGCGGGTTCCCGCGGGGTTCGCCCCGGCCGTCCTCGCCCGCGAGCTGGGCCTGCGCGTGAACTACCCGGCGCAGTACGAGGCCGTCGAGCGCAGCGACGCGCAGCCCCTCACCGTGGGTGACCTGGCGGGCATGGTCGGCGCCGCCCGCGGCCTGTCGGCCTGGAAGCTCGGCGCGCTCGCGGTGTACCGGGACGTGACCCTACCGGCGATGACCGGCGCGCAGCGCACCGTGGCCGAGGCCGCGCTCGCGCAGGCCGGCATGCCGTACGTGTGGGGCGGCGACTGGCCGAACTCCCGCTCCCCGTGGGGCGGGCAGGCCGTGGGCGGCTACGACTGCTCCGGCCTGGTGTGGATGGCCTTCAAGGGCGCCGCCAAGCCGGCGGCCGCCCGCCTGGGCACCGACCTGCTGGGCCGCACCGCCGACGACATGGCGTGGGAGGCCCCGAAGCAGAAGGTGCGCCTGGCGGGGCTCGGTCCCGGTGACCTGGTGTTCTTCGGCGATCGCGGGCCCAGGACGAAGCGCGGCCTCATCGGCCACGTCGGCATCTCGCTGGGGAACGGGTGGATGATCCACTCCTCCGGCTCGCGGGCCGGCACCTCGCTGTCCCGCCTCGACCAGTACTGGACCTCGGGGCAGGCGTGGGGACGGCGCCCCGCGGCGATCGGCACGGCCCCGGTGCAGCACCCGAACACCGGCACGACGCCCAACCGGCCGGTCGCCCCGGCCACCCCCGTCGCCCCCGCGACACCGGTCACACAGGCGCCGCAGCCCCTGCCCCAGTCGCCGGGCACCGGGGCGCGCTCGATCCCCCTCCCGTAGCCGGTCAGGCCGCGGGCAACGGCACCGTGACGATGGGCGAGCTCGTGGGAGCCGAGGTGTTCCCCAGGGCCTCCGGGGTCACGGCGAGCGCCCGCACGCCGTCGAGGCCCTCGGCGACCGCCGTGAGGCGCCCGTCGGCCCCCGGCGCCATGAAGCCGGCCGACACCGGGTCCCGGCCGTCCCGGATGAGCCACACCTCGTAGCCGCGCCCGGCCGGCAGGGCGGGAAGCCCGGTCACCCGCAGGACGGCATCGTCGCCGCGAACCTCCGCGCTGCAGGAGACCCCCGCGGCGGTGCACACCCCCGGAACGGTGCGCACCGACCCGCCGCCCCCGAACGCGCCGCCCCACACCGCGAGCCCGATCACTACGGCCGCGAGGCCCGCCGCCACCGCGGGCCACAACCCCGCCCGGGCCGGCAGCAGCGCGCCCAGGCGCTCGCGCAGCCCCGGGGCACGTACCGGCGGCGGTGCCACGGCGGCCGCCTCGCGGCGCACCACGTCCATCACCGAGGCCTTCACCGACGCCGGCACCTCGAGCTGCGGCACGTCCAGCGCGAGGCCCGACGCGGCGGCCCGCAGACCCCGCAGCTCGGCCCGGCAGTCGCCGCAGCCGGCGACGTGGCGGGCCACCAGGTCCGACTCCTCGGGTGTCGCGGCGCCCAGCGCGACCGACGCCAGCAGCTCCCGGAGCTCGTCGTGCCCGGTCACGACAGCGCCTCCCGCGCGCCCATGCTCATGCGCAGCCGCTCCAGGCCCAGGCGCAGCCGGCTCTTCACGGTGCCGAGCGGCAGCCCGAGCATCTCGGAGATCTCGTGGTGGGTGAAGCCCCCGTAGTAGGCGAGGCGCACCACCTTGCCCTGGTCGTCGGGCAGGTCGTCGAGGCCACGGTGCAGCGACGGCGCGAGGGCGCCGTCGATGGCGCGGTCCTCGGTGCGCTCCGGCGGGTCGCCCACGTGCGCCTCCTGCTGCAGGGCGAGCTCCCGCCGGGCCGCCGCGGCCGAGCTGCGAAGCCGGTCGATGCCCCGGTGGTGGACGATGCTGAGCACCCAGGTGCGCACGGACCCGAGCGCCGGGCTGAACCGGTCGGCCCCGCGCCACACCGACAGGAAGGCGTCCTGCACGAGGTCCTCCGCGGCGGCCCGGTCGCCGAGCATGCGGAAGGCAAGGGAGAACGCGACCCTGGCGTGCCGGTCGTAGACCACCTCGAACGCCCCGGCGTCGCCCGTCGCCACGCGCGCGACGAGATCCTCGTCGGCGAGCCGGTCGAGCGCGGTGTCACGGCGGGTTCCCATGCATCCGCCATCTACGCACACGTCCCCGGTCCGGATCACCGGACCGGGGCCGGAATGCGGGATCGGCTAGAGCCGCCAGACCCGCTTGCGAACCTCGGCGATCACCTCGGTCTCCGAGTACTGCCGGAGATAGCGGCGAGCGCTGCCGCTGACGGCGACGCCGAGGTGCGTCTCGATGAGTGCGGTGGGGAACCCCTCCGCGCTCATCTCGGCGGCACACGCGTAGCGCAGGCCCAGTGGATGGACGCGCTTCTCGATGCCGGCCTTGCGGGCGAGCCGCGGCAGCAGCTCGCGGACGTACGCGGCCTTCAGGCCTTCGCCCGCCAGCGTGCAGAACAGCGGGGCGGTCGGGGAGATCCCCATCCGCTCGCGGCGCTGCAGCCACCGCTTGAGGATCTCGATGGACCCGTCGTCGATGCCGGAGGTGCGGCGTGCGCCGCCCTTCCGCGCGGGAACCACGACGGTGCCCGCCTCCAGGTCCAGATCCTCCATGGCGAGGCCGAGGGCCTCTCCGGGTCGCAGTCCGACCCGGTACATCATCGTGATGAGTGCGCGGTTGCGGACACCCGTGGGCGCCCGGTTCGAGGCGCTCTTGATGAGCGCCCGCGCCTCATCCGGACTCAGTAGTTCTTCCGGCGCAGCTGTATCGGCTTCTTGCACGTCTACCTGCGCCGAAGCTCTCTCGTGGTGAGTGATCCCCGGCCTCCCCGTATTTGGTGGTCGCTCCGGCCTTGGAGCGATTCTGTCCATGCTTTCTTGTGCCGGACCGTCATCCCAGCATGCTAATCCATGCACCGGCGGTCTGTCAGCCCACTGTCGAATCTCTTAGGGGTCGTTCTCATTCACCCCGCGACGCGTAAGAATCTCCGAGCTTCACGCCTGGGGGATGCCGAACTTGGGACATGACGGGGGGAAAGGACCACGGGGGCGTCCCGTGACGCTCGCGGGGGCGCGGCTCGTGACGGCGCGCCGGCTGGTGCTCACGTGCCTGCTGGAGCCCGCGGGCGATGCGCTGGGGGGCGATGAGGACGGGATCTCGGACGCCGCCGCCGCGTACCGCTCCGCGGCGGACCTCCTGGCGCGCATCGGCTGGCCCGACGACCCGCGCAGCACCGTGGACCTCATGGTGGCGGACGCCGCGCTCATCCGGTTCGCCGCCCTCGCCGGGCTGGGCGCCGTGAGCGAGGTCATCGACGAGGCGGCGAGCGCCGCCGCGAGACGCCACGGCGCGTGGGACGCCGACGGAGCCATCACCGAGTTCGAGGACATCGTCCAGCTCCTGGACGCCATCGGGTGGCCGGACGGGTCGGGCCGCAGGCCGCCCCGCAGCACCGTCCCGCCGCCGCCCGAGGATGCCCAGCTGATGGCCTTCGGCGAGCGGCTCCCCACACCCATGTACATGTGGCGCGACGGGTGCATCCACCACCGCAATCCCGCGGCCCTCGACCTGCTGCGGCGACGGGGTCTCACGCCGGGGGATGCCCCGGTGGTGGAGCTCGTCCACCCGGAGGACCGGCCCGCCCTGGCCGCGCACATCAGCGCGGCCGAGGCGGAGCAGCGGCCGTTCCGCGCGGAGATACGCTTCGCGTCCGGGGAGGGCGTGTACCGGCGGCTCACGCTCAGCGGCGCGCCGCGCTTCGCCACCGACGGTGCATTCCTGGGCTTCGTGGTGCTCGCCGTCGACAGTCCGTCCGGGCAGTCGGGCCTGCTGCACTGGGGCACCGGGCCGGACGGCGAGCTCACCGGCGCCACCACGGGCTTCCTCGGGAACCTGGGGCTCGAGCTCCCGCATGCCCTGGGCGACGGGTGGCAGGCGGCGATCCATCCGGACGACCGGGCCCGGCTGCGGGCGGCGCTGGAGACCGCCCACCGCGACGGCGCGGCCCTGCGCGTGGGCGTGCGGGCGCGGACCTGCGACGGCGGATGGCGTCCCGTGCGGCTGCTCGCCGAGCCGCGCCTGGAGGCGTGCGGGTTCGCGGGCCTCACGGGCGTGATGGTGCCCGCCGACCCGGGCGACGGCGACCTGCGATAAGCTCGCCCCGCTTCGGGTGGGGGTCGCCCACGGGCGCCCGAGGGAAGCCGGTGCGAATCCGGCGCGGTCCCGCCACTGTGACCGGGAGCGACGTCGCTGGACCCTCGAGGTCGGCCACTGGGCCCGCAGGCCCGGGAAGGCGCGGCGGAGCCGAGAACGGCAAGCCAGGAGACCTGCCTCCGCCCGAGCACCGAACGAACCTCCGAGGACGAGGGAATGGTGCGACCGGCAGGCCCTGTGCGGGCACTCTGGGCATGCGCGCTGTGCGCGCTGCTGATGGCGCTCGTCGTCGTCGCGGGCGGCTGCGAGCGGCGGTCCGACGCCACGCCCCCCGCGGCCGAGGCCCCGTCCGCGCGCGTCGTGGTGACGGCCGGCTTCGGCGCGGAGGTGCTGCTGGACGGCCGTGTCGCGCCCGGCGGCGCCGTGCTCGACGGGCTCCGCGCGCTCACCCCCGTGAAAACCGCCTACGGCGGGGGCTTCGTCGCGGAGATCCTCGGCCGCGGCACCGACCCCGGCGCGAAGGAGGCCTGGTTCTACTGGGTGGACGGCGTGCTCGCGAACCGCGGCGCGGACCAGGTGCGCCTCGCGGACGGCGAGGAGGTCTGGTGGGACCATCACCGCTGGGGCGGGGCGGTGGCCGACCCGTGGGCGGTGGTCGGGGCATGGCCGCTGCCGTTCACCCGCGCCCCGGCGGTCGCGACCGACGGCCCGCTGGCCGGAGCCCTCGACGCGGCCGGAGCCCGCACGACCGGCGGTCCCGGCGGGCCCTGGCGGGTCATCGTGGGCACCGACGCCGACCTGCGCCGCCGCGACGCCGCGTGGGCGCGGGCCGCGGGGGACCCGGGGGGCGACGGGCTCACCGCGACGCTCCGGGACGGCCGCGTGCTGCTGCTCGACCCGGACGGGGAGCGCCTGCGGCCCGAGCCGGGCGCGTCGGCGATCGCGGTGGCGTTCCCGTCCGGCACCGACCCGGCCGACGGGGTCGTGATGGCCGTGGTGGGGACCCGCGCCGGCGCGGCCGACGCCGCCGCGGCGGCGTGCGCCGCCCGGCCGGAGGTCCTGCGGAACCGGCTTGCGGTCGCGTTCGACGCGTCCGGGTCGCCGCTGCGCGCCGCGGGACGCGGCGGGCCGTGACCGGCCGCCGGGCCCCCGGGCCGCTCATCGCGCTCGCCGCGGCGGCCGCCGTGGCGGCGTTCGCCGTCGACCACCCGCTGGTGATCGCGGCGCTGCTGTGCGGCGGGCTGCTGCTGTACCTCTCCGCCCCGCCCGGCGCGGTGAGCCGGATGATGCTGTGGGCGGCGGCCGTCTCGGCGGCCGGCATCGTGGTCCTCACGCCGCTGGTGGCGGCCCAGGGCGACCTGGTGCTGCTGCGCGGCCCGGACATCCCGGTCCTGGACACCGAGGTGACCTGGGAGGAGCTGGTGGCCGGCCTGGCGTCCGGCGCCCGCCTGGCGTCCGTGGTGCTGCTCATCGCGGCGCTGCTCGCGCACGTCGACGCCGACCGCCTGCAGGGCCTGGCGGCCCGGCTGGCGCCGCGCTCGGCGCTGGTGGTCGCGCTGGCCGCGCGACTGCTGCCGGCGCTGGAGCGCGACGGCCGCGCGATCGGCGAGCTCGTGCGGCTGCGGGGCGTCGCGCTGCGGGACGGGGCCCGCCGGGAGCGCGCGGCCCACGCGGCCCGTCTGATGGTGCCCCTGGTGGGGTCGAGCCTGGAGCGCAGCCTGGACGTGGCTGCCGCGATGGCGGCCCGCGGTTACGGCTCGGGCCCGGCGACGCGGCTCCCGGCGCCGCCGAGGTCGCGGGCGGAGCGCATCACGTGGGTGTGCGCGGCGGCGGTGGCCGGTGTGGCGGCATGGCTGTTGGTCACCGGCGGCGCCGCGTTCTCGGCGTACCCGGTGCTGGGCGACCCGTTCCGGGCGGCGGCCGTGGCGGGCTCCGCGGCGCTGGTCGCGGCGCTGGCCGCGGCGGCGGGGGCGCTGCGATGGGCGTGATCGACGTGCGGGGCCTCACGGTGGCGCTGGGCGGCGGCCCCGCGGCGCTCGACGGCCTGGAGCTGCGCGCCGGCCGCGGCGAGGTGGTGCTGGTGCGGGGGCCGTCCGGCTCCGGGAAGTCGACGCTGCTGCGCGTGCTGGGCGGGCTCATCCCGCAGTTCCACGGCGGGTCGATCCGCGGCCGCGTGCGGGTGGGCGGCGCCGACCCGCTGCGGGCGCGTCCCGGGGCGATGGCCCGCATCGCTGCCCTGGCGTTCCAGGATGCCGAGGCGCAGGCCGTGATGGCCACCGTCGGGGCCGACGTGGCGTTCGGCCCGCAGTGCCTCGGGCACCCGGCCGGCGGCATCCCCGCCACGGTCGCCCGTGCCCTGGAGCTCGCCGGGGCCGCGCACCTGGCGCACCGCGGCATCGCGACCCTCTCCGGGGGGGAGCGGCAGCGCGCCGCCCTGGCGGCGGTGCTCGCCCAGCGGGCGCCGGTGTTGCTGCTGGACGAGCCCACCGCCCAGCTGGACGAGGCGACCGCCGCCGCGGTGTTGGACGCCGTCCGGCGGCTCGCGGACGAGGCCGGCGCGACGGTGCTGGTGGCCGAGCACCGCGCCGACCGGGCGGAGCGGATCGCGGACCGCGTGGTCGAACTGGCCCCGCCGCCCGCGGAGGGTTCCGCACCGCGGCCGGCCGCGGTGCCCGGACCGGTTGCCGCGCACATCGACGGCGTGGGGGTGCGGCGCGGCGACCGGGACGTGCTGCGGGATGTCTCCCTGGAGCTGCGGGCCGGGTCGGTGACGGCCCTCACCGGGCCGAACGGGTCGGGCAAGACCAGCCTGCTGCGGGTCCTGGCGGGCCTGGACGCCCCCGCCGGCGGGCGGGTGCGGGCCGGGGGCCGGGACGTCACGGACCTCCCGGCAGAGCGCCGCGTGCCCGGGGTGGTGCTGGTGCCGCAGGATCCGGGCCGCCACCTCATCACCGAGCGGGTGGCCGACGAGCTGGAGCTGGGGCCGCGCGCCACCGGGGTGCCGCGCGCCGAGCGGGACCTCCGCGTGGGGGCCGCCCTGGAGGCGATGGACCTGGTGCACCTGGCCGGCCGGCACCCCCTGGACCTGTCGGTGGGGGAGCGCGAGCGCGTCGCGATCGCCGCTGCCCTCACGCTGCGTCCGCGGGTGCTCGCCCTGGACGAGCCCACCCGGGGCATGGACCCCGCCGCCCGGGACCGCCTGGCCGGGCTGCTGCGGAGCCTCGCCGGGGAGGGCACCGCGGTGCTGCTCGCCACCCACGACCCGCACCTGGCCGCGGCGGCCGCGGACACCGCGGTGCGCCTGGACGACGGCCGCTGCCGCGCGGAGGTCGTCCTGTGAGTGGCGCGGTCCTCACCGTCGTGCTCACCCTCACGGCGCTGGCGCTCGCCCTGGTCGCGCTGGAGCGCGGCCCGAACGGCACGCGCGAGCTCGCGCTGGTCGCGGCGCTGGGCGCCGTCGCGGCGGCGGGCCGGGTGCTCACCGCCGGCATCCCGAGCGTGCAGCCGGTGACGGTGACGTGCCTGGTCGCCGGCGCCGCCCTGGGCGTGCGTGCGGGCCTGGCCGTGGGCCCCGTGGCCGCGCTCGTGTCCAACGGCTTCCTGGGACACGGTCCGTGGACGCCCGGTCAGATGGGGCTGTGGGCGCTGGTGGGGCTCAGCGGCGCCCTGCTGGGCCCGGCGCTGCGCCGGCCATGGGTGATGGCCGCGGCGGGCGCCGCGTGGGGCGTGCTGTTCGGCTGGGGGATGAACCTGTGGGAGCTCGCGACGTTCGGGCCCGAGGTCTCATGGGCCGCGTTCCTCGCCGGCGGCGGACGCAGCCTCCCGTTCGAGATCGCGGGGGCCGTGGGGAACGTGGTGTTCGCGCTCGCCGCCGGCCCCGCGCTGCTGCGGCTGCTGGCCCGCTACAGGGTGCGGTCGCGGGTGGAGCTGCTCGAGCCGTCCGTGCCGTCCGCGTCCCCGGGGCCCTCGGTCTCGGCGAGCATCGACTCGACGCGGGCCCGCAGCTCCCGGTGACTGAAGGGCTTCCGGATGTAGGCGTTCGCGCCCGCCTCGATGCCGGCCATCACGTCACGCTCCTGGGATCGCGCCGTGAGCAGGATGATCGGCATCTCCCGGGTCTGGTCGCTCCCCCGGAGGGCCCGGGTGACCTCGAGGCCGTCCATCTCGGGCATCGCGACGTCCAGCACGGACAGGTCGGGGTGCTCGGTGCGCACGAGCTCCATCGCCTCGCGGCCGTCGCGCGCCGTGATCGTGCGGTAGCCGGCCCTGCGGAGGCGGAACGCCACCAGCTCGAGCACGTCCTCGTCGTCGTCGGCCACCAGCACAACGGGCTGCCGGTCCATCGCGTCCCTTCCTGACGGTTGGCGGGGGATCGGCCCCCGTCTCGGCATCCGTCAGGCCGGAGTTGAGCGGTGCGGCGCGATGCGGGCCGCGGCGGCCCGCAGCATCCGCTCGCCCGCGGCGGCGCGCTCCGCGGCGGCGGCGCTCCACGCCCGGCCCTCGGCGATGCGGGCCGCGCAGTCCTCGATGAGCGCCGCCATCGACGCGGGCGATGACGCCCCGGTCTGCGGCCGGCCCGCGGCGCACGCCAGCGGGTCGAGCGCCTCCGCCAGGACGCCGGCGTCGATGCGCACCTCGGCGCCCACCGCCTCGCCGGCGGCGGCGAGCAGTTCCGGGGTGATCGCGTCCGGCGACCGGCCGGCCTCGGTGAGCATCGTCACGGCCCGGCCCACCACGTGGTGCGCGGTGCGGTAGTCCAGGCCGCACGCCTGGGCGACGACGTCCGCGACGTCCGCGGCCTGGGTGAACCCGCGGCGGGCGGCATCTCCCATCCGGACCGCGTCGACGGTCATGTCGGCCAGCACGTTCGCCAGCAGCTCCGTCACGCTCACCGCCTCCTCCAGGAGGCGCGGCACCAGGCCGTTCAGCACGTGGAAGTGGTCGGTGCGCGCGGAGCCCGTGTGCAGGGCCACCAGCAACCCCGCCAGGTCCCCGGCGGCCATGCCCGCCATCGCGCGCACCACCGCCAGGGCGTACGGGTTGCGCTTCTGCGGCATCAGGGCGGACGCCCGGCTGTGACGGTCGGCCAGCCGCACCATCGCGAACTCCTGGCTGGCGAGGATCTCGAGGTCCTGCCCGATGTGGGATCCGTGGGTGCTCGCCGTGGCGATCGCGGCGACCAGCTCCACGTAGGCGTCCACCTGCCACATCGCGTCCTTGGCGTGCACCACCAGCCCGTCGCAGCCCAGGAGCTCGGCCAGGCGCTCGCGTGACAGCGGCCACCGCGAGCCGGCGCTGCCGCCCACCCCCGCCACGCTCAGCGAGAGCTCGGCGTGGACCGCGCGCAGCCGGCCGGCATCGCGCAGCGCCGGGTACGCGGAGGCGAGCAGCAGGTGCCCGGCGGTCGTGGGCTGGGCGGGCTGCAGGTACGTGTAGTCCGCGGCCAGGTCGTTGCGGACGGCGTCCGCCTGGCGCACCAGGGCCTCGGCGACCGCCAGCAGCGCGTCGTGGAGGGCGCGGGCGCCGTCGCGGGCGACCAGGCGCAGCGCGACCCGGAACGCCTCGCGCCGCGGGCGGCCCGCCGACAGCCAGCCGGCGGCGGCGGTCCCCACCCGGCGCGTGAGCTCCGCCTCCCGGGAGTTGAACGCGTCGCCGAGGGCGGGATCCCACGGGAACTCCCCCGCCGGGATCGCCTCCACCTCGTCCAGGCCGCGCACGAGGGCCGCGGCCACCGCGGGCGGGATGCCGCCGCCCTCGGCGAGCGTCACGGCGTGCGCCAGGTCGGCGCGGGCGAGCGCCGCCGCCAGCCGCGGGGCGTGCTCGATCTCCTGCCGGAAGCCGGAGGCCACCAGCTCCGGGGCGGGCCCGCCGGACAGGCGGCCCCCGTCGCCCAGGTACCGTTCGGCCACGCCCCCGCCCTAGGCGGGGAGTTCCGGGACCTCGGTCAGGACCGGGCCGACGCCGGAGACCTCGAGCAACCGCCGCACCGCGTCGGACGGGCGGTAGATGCGGATGGGCGCCGCGCCCTCCCGGCTGCGCTCGTTCGCGGCGAGCAGCGATCCCAGGCCGCGGCTGTCCATGAACGTGACCTCGGCGAGGTCCACGTACACGGTGCCGGACCCGCGCTGGGCGTCGGTGAGCTCTCGGGAGACGTCGGGGAGCGAGAGCGCATCGACCACGCCGGACACGCGCACGACGATCCCGTCGGCGCACTCCGCGACCACGACCTTGACCTGTTCCTCGGACATCGGGCGGGGAGCCTATCAGCCACCCGGGGAGCCCAAGCTCGGGCGGGGGCCCGTTTCGGTGTAGGTTTCCCCGGCACCGTCACGTGGAGGAGAGTGCATGCGCGGTATTCCCGTGTGGATGCTCGGGGGACTGGTCGTCCTGAGCGCCCTGCTGATCGGCTTCGGCTACCACGACCGGCACGAGGCCGGGCCCCTTCCCCTGATCCTCGGGATCGCCTGGGCCCTGTTCACGCTCGCGTCCATCGGCGCCAAGGCCAAGCCCGCCGACAGCCACTGACGGCCGGGAGCGCCCCCGGATGTCCGAGGACGCGCTCCCGCCCCCGCCCCCCGACCGCGACGAGGAGCTGCGGCGGGACATCTCCCTGCTCGGCCGCCTGCTGGGGACCGTGATCCGCGAGCAGGGCGGGGAGGAGCTCCTCGACACCGAGGAGCGCATCAGGCTCCTCACGCGCTCGCTGCGCGACGAGCCGGACCGCGCCCGCCAGGCCGGGATCGAGGCGCGGATCAACGGGATCGTCGAGGACCTCGCGCCCGACGAGATGACCGGCGTGATCCGGTGCTTCGCGATCTACTTCCAGCTGGTGAACGCGGCGGAGCAGCACCACCGCGTGCGGCGCGGCCGGCGGCGGGACGCCGAGCGCGAGGAGGAGGACCGCCCGCAGCCGGAGTCCCTCGCCGAGGCGGTCCGCACCATCGCCGGGCAGGGCGTCGCGCCGGCCCGGGTGCAGGAGGCCCTGGACCGCATGCGGGTGGAGCTCGTCGCCACCGCGCACCCCACCGAGATCTCCCGCCAGACGGTGCTGGCCAAGCACCTCATCGTGGACGCATGCCTGGAACGGCTCGACAACGTGTCGATCACCCCGCGGGAGCGGCGCCAGGTGATCGACGAGCTGCTGGAGGAGATCACGATCCTCTGGCAGAGCGACCATCAGCGCGCCCACCGCCCGCAGGTCATCGACGAGGCGACCCGCATCCTCTACTTCTTCGAGCGCGTGCTGGTGGGTGCCACCATCCGCGTCCACGAGGAGCTGGAGACCCTGCTGCGGGAACACGTCCCGGGCGTGGCGCCGCCGGACCGGGTGCTGGCGTTCGCCTCCTGGGCCGGAGGCGACCAGGACGGGAACCCCAACGCCACGCCGGACCTGGTGGGGGTGGTGCTGGACCGCCACGCCGAGCTCGCGCGCCGGCTGCTGCGCGATCGCGCCCGGGCCCTGGTGGCCGACCTGTCGATCTCCGACCGCGTCGCACCCGTCGCCGCCGAGCTCATGGACGCCCTCGCCCGGGACGCCGCCGCCATGCCCGAGGCCGCGGACCGCATCGCGGCGCGCAACCCGCACCAGCCGTACCGCCAGAAGCTCGCGTTCCTGGTGCACCGCCTGGAGCCCGACAGCCCGCACCCGTACCGGGACGCCGCGCAGCTCGTCGAGGACGTCCGGGTGATGATGCGCTCGCTGCGGGCCGGCCGCGGGGAGCGCGTCGCGAACCTGCGCATGCAGGCGCTGCTGCGCCAGGCGGAGGTGTTCG
>JADLHW010000013.1 GCA_020848615.1 Thermoleophilia bacterium | reverse complement strand
TGATGCGCGCGGTCGACGAATATATCCCGCAGCCGGAGCGCCCGAAGGACCAGCCGTTCCTGATGCCGGTCGAGGACGTGTTCTCGATCACCGGCCGCGGCACCGTCGCGACCGGCCGCATCGAGCGCGGCATCGTGAAGGTCGGCGAGACCATCGAGGTCGTCGGCATCGTCCCGGAGACCACCTCCACGGTCGTCACCGGCGTCGAGATGTTCCGCAAGCTGCTCGACGAGGGCCGTGCCGGCGACAACGTCGGGTGTCTCCTCCGCGGCGTCAAGCGCGAGGACATCCAGCGCGGCCAGGTGCTCGCGCAGCCGAAGTCGATCACCCCGCACACCAAGTTCCGTGCGCAGGTCTACGTCCTGTCCAAGGATGAGGGTGGCCGCCACACGCCGTTCTTCGGCGGGTACCGCCCGCAGTTCTACTTCCGTACCACCGATGTGACCGGTGTCTGCACCCTGGACGCCGGTGTCGAGATGATCATGCCCGGCGACAACGCCTCGATGGACATCGAGCTCATCCAGCCGATCGCCATGGAGGACGGCCTCCGCTTCGCCATCCGTGAGGGTGGGCGAACGGTGGGCGCCGGTGTGGTGGAGAAGATCTACGAGTAGAAACGGCGGGTGACGACCCCGCCTCCCCCTCGGGGGAGGCGGGGTTTTCTTTCCCCCGAAAGGGCGCGAGTTGCAGCAGAACAAGATCAGGATCAGGCTCAAGGCCTACGATCACGAGCAGATCGACCGGAGTGCCGCGTCGATCGTGGAGACGGCGCAGCGCTCCGGCGCGACCATCTCCGGCCCGGTGCCGCTCCCCACGGAGCTCAACCGGTACTGCGTGATCAAGGGTCCGTTCAAGGACAAGGACTCGCGCGAGCACTTCGAGATCCGCACCCACAAGCGGCTCATCGACATCTACTCGCCGACTCCGAAGACCGTCGACTCCCTCATGCGGCTCGACCTGCCGGCGGGCGTCGACATCGAGATCAAGGCGTAGCGGACGATGGCAGCGATCATCGGACGCAAGCTGGGCATGACCCAGGTGTTCGCCGAGGACGGCGCGCGGGTGACCCTCACGGTCATCGAGGCGGGGCCGTGCCCGGTCACCCAGGTCAAGACCCCCGAGACGGACGGCTACTCGGCCGTGCAGCTCGGCTTCGGGCAGACCAAGCCCAAGCAGCTCAACAGGCCGGAGCTCGGCCACCTCAAGAAGTCCGGCGCGCCGCCGCTCAAGCACCTCCACGAGTTCGCCCCGGGGGAGGTCGGCGAGGGCCTGGAGCTCGGCGACATCGTCACCGTGTCGCACTTCATGAGCGGCGAGATGGTCCGCGTGACCGGGGTCAGCAAGGGCAAGGGCTACCAGGGCACCATCAAGCGCCACAACTTCAAGCGCGGTCCCAAGTCCCACGGCTCCCACAACATCCGGCAGCCCGGCTCGATCGGCGCGGCGGCCTACCCCGCCCGCGTGTTCAAGGGCATCCGCATGAGCGGCCACATGGGCGCGCGCCAGGTCACCCAGCGCGGCCTCCAGGTGGTCGGGGCCGACCCGGAGCGCAACCTGCTGCTCGTCAAGGGCTCCGTGCCCGGCGGCAAGAACGGCATCGTGATCGTGAGGCCCGCATGAGCCCGCTGACGCTGCTCGGCGCCGACGGCGCCGCCTCCGGTGAGGTCGAGGTGACGCCCGGCATCGCCGGCCAGGTCATCAAGCCGCACCTCATCCACGAGGTCGTCACCCAGGAGCTCGCCGGCCGCCGCGCCGGGACGCACTCCACCAAGACGCGCTCCGACGTGCGCGGCGGTGGCGCGAAGCCGTGGCGCCAGAAGGGCACGGGCCGCGCCCGCGCCGGCTCCAGCCGGTCGCCGCTGTGGTCCGGCGGTGGCGTGGTCTTCGGCCCGCAGCCACGCAGCTACGGCGGGAAGGTGAACCGCAAGGTCGCCCTCCAGGCGTGGCGCTCCGCGCTGAAGGCGCACATCGAGCGCGGCACCGTCGCCGTCATGGACGTGCCCGCATGGGACGCCCCGTCCACCAAGGCCGCCGCGGCGTTCCTGGCGAAGGCCCCCGAGGCCCTCGCCGCCCGCCCGCTGCTCGTGGTGGTCGAGGACCTCGACTCGGTGACCGCCCGATCGTTCCGCAACCTCGCCGGCGTCTACGTCCTGCAGTCGCAGGAGCTGGAGACCGTCGACCTCATGGCCGGCCGCAGCCTCCTGGTGGAGCGCGCGGCGTGGGACCGCATCGCGGGCGTGGGCGAGCCCCGCACCGCAGGGGAGGCCGCATGACCGCCGAGCTTCGCGACGACATCCGCCGGGTCCTGGTCCGGCCGGTGATCTCCGAGAAGAGCTACCAGCTGGTGGCCGCGCACAACCAGTACACGTTCCGGGTCCTCGACTCGGCGCACAAGACCGTCGTCCGGCAGGCCGTCGAGGAGCTCTTCGACGTCACCGTCACGGACGTCCGGATCGTCAACGTCCGCAGCAAGCCCAAGCGCCGGGGTGCCACCCGCGGCCGCCGGCCCGGCTGGAAGAAGGCGATCGTCGAGCTGAAGCCCGGCGACCGCATCGAGCTCTTCGAGGGCGCCTAAGCCATGGGGATCAAGACCTACAAGCCCACCTCGCCCGGTCGTCGCTTCATCACGACGTCCGACTTCGAGGAGATCACGAAGTCCACTCCCGAGAAGTCGCTGCTCGCGCCGATCAAGAAGACCGGCGGGCGCAACAACCGGGGCCGCATCACCACCCGTCACGTGGGCGGCGGCCACAAGCGCCGGTACCGCATCATCGACTTCAAGCGGCAGAAGGACGGCGTCCCCGCGAAGGTCGCCGCGATCGAGTACGACCCCAACCGGAGCGCCCGCATCGCCCTCCTGCACTACGCGGACGGCGAGAAGCGCTACATCCTGGCGCCCCTGCGGCTGCGGGTCGGTGACACGGTGCAGAGCGGCCCGGGCGCCGACATCAAGCCCGGCAACTCGCTCCCGCTCCGCGACATCCCCACCGGCACGATCGTGCACAACATCGAGCTCAAGCCCGGCCGCGGCGGCCAGATGGTCCGGTCCGCCGGCGTCGGCGCCCAGCTGATGGCGAAGGAGGGCGACTACGCCACCCTCCGCCTCCCGTCGAGCGAGATGCGCATGGTGCACATCGAGTGCCGCGCGACGATCGGCCAGGTGGGCAACACCACGCACGAGAACCAGACCGGCGGCAAGGCCGGCCGCTCGCGCTGGAAGGGCGTGCGCCCCACCGTCCGCGGTTCCGCGATGAACCCGGTCGACCACCCGCACGGCGGTGGTGAGGGCAAGAGCAACTCCGGTCGTCACCCGGTGACCCCGTGGGGCAAGCCCACGCACGGCTACCGCACCCGGAACAAGCAGAAGGCCAGCCAGAAGTTCATCGTCCGCGGCCGGAAGCGCGGCAAGCACACCGAGGGCCGGTAACCCATGGGCAGAAGCCTCAAGAAGGGCCCGTTCGTCGAGGACCGCCTCATGGCGCGGATCGAGTCGATGAACGCCGCCAACGAGAAGAAGATGATCCGCACCTGGTCGCGCACGTCGACCGTGTTCCCGGAGATGGTGGGCCACACCATCGCCGTGCACGACGGCCGCAAGCACGTGCCGGTGTTCGTGTCGGAGAGCATGGTGGGGCACAAGCTCGGCGAGTTCGCCCCCACCCGCACCTACCGCGGGCACGCCGGGTCGGACCGAACCTCGAAGATGCGCTGATGGCGACCGCGACCGACACCCAGCTGGTCACGGCGACCGCCAAGTACGTGCGCGTCTCGGCCCGCAAGGCCCGCCTGGTGGCGGACCTGGTGCGGGGCAAGGGCGTGGCCGACGCGCAGGCGATCCTGGCCTACAGCACCCGCGGCGCGGCCGAGCCGGTCCGCAAGGTGCTGCAGTCCGCCGTCGCCAACGCGGACCACAACAACGGCATGAACGTGCAGCAGCTGGTGCTGGCGCACGTCACCGTGGACGAGGGCCCCACCATCCGCCGGTTCCGGCCGCGGGCGAAGGGGCGGGCCACGCGCATCAACAAGCGCACGTGCCACATCACGATCGGACTCGCGCCGGCCGCAGAGCGGACCGCGCGCCGAGGGAAGTAGGGGCTTTGGGTCAGAAGGTTCATCCCGGCGGGTTCCGCCTCGGCGTCATCGCCGGCTGGCGCTCCAACTGGTTCTCCGAGCGTGAGTACGTGAAGTACCTGCAGGAGGACCGGAACGTCCGCGACTACATCACGCGGCGCCTGTCCCACGCGGGGCTGTCCGCGATCCACCTGCGCAAGGACCAGCAGAAGCTCACCGTCGACATCTTCACGGCCCGCCCGGGCATCGTGATCGGCAAGAGCGGCTCCGAGGTCGAGGCGCTGCGCCGGGAGCTCAACCGCATCACCGGCAAGCAGATCCAGGTGAACATCAACGAGATCAAGCGGCCGGAGCTCGACGCGAAGCTGGTGGCGCAGTCCATCGCGGAGCAGCTCGAGAACCGCGTGAGCTTCCGCCGGGCGATGAAGCGGGCCCTCACCTCCGCCATGCGCTCCGGCGCCCAGGGCGTGAAGGTGCAGTGCTCCGGCCGCCTCGGCGGCGCCGAGATGTCCCGCTCCGAGCACTACTCCGACGGCCGGGTGCCCCTGCACACGCTGCGTGCGGACATCGACTACGGCTTCCACGAGGCCAAGACCACCTTCGGCCGGATCGGCGTGAAGGTGTGGATCAACCGCGGCGAGGTGCTGCCGGAGGGCGTCGCCGACGCCCGCGGCCGCGTCGACCTCGACTCGGCCCCGCCGCAGCAGCGGCGTCCGCGCCGTGACCGGCGCGACGGGCCCGGCGGCGGCGGTGGTCCGGGCGGCGGCCGTCCCCAGGGCCGCGGCCGCGGTGGGAACCGTGGCGGCGGTGGCGGTGGCGGTGGCGGCGGTGGCGGCGGCGCTCCGGGCGGGGGGCGGTAGACCATGCTGATGCCGAAGCGCGTCAAGCACCGCAAGCACCATCGCGGGCGCCGTCGCGGGCTGTCGAAGGGCCACACCGAGCTGCACTTCGGTGACTACGGCCTGAAGTCCCTCGAGCCGGCGTGGATCACCAACCGGCAGATCGAGGCGGCCCGTATCGCCATGAACCGCCGCATCCGCCGTGGCGGCAAGATCTGGATCAACGTGTTCCCGCACCTGCCCTACACCAAGAAGCCGGCCGAGACCCGCATGGGCTCCGGCAAGGGTTCGCCGGAGGGATGGGTCGCGGTGGTGAAGCCCGGCAAGGTCATGTTCGAGCTGTCCGGCGTCGCCGAGCCGCTCGCACGCGAGGCGATGCGCCTCGCGGCCATGAAGCTGCCGGTGCGCTGCAAGTTCGTCACCCGAGAGGATCAGTGAGGGCCGTGAAGGCGAGCGAGGTCAGGGACCTGAACGACGCGGAGCTCGGCGCGCGCCTGCGCGACGCCCGGGAGGCGCTGTTCAACCTGCGGTTCCAGCACGCCTCCGGGGCGCTCGAGCGCACCGGTGAGATCCCCGCGCGCAAGCGCGAGATCGCCCGGCTGCTGACCATCGCGCGTGAGCGGGAGATCGCACGTCAGCAGGAGGCCGTCGGTGGCTGAGACACCCCAGCAGTCCGTCGCCCGGCGCAAGGTGCGCCAGGGCGTCGTCACGAGTTCCTCACGGGACAAGACCATCACCGTGCGCATCGACACCAAGGCGCCGCACCCCATCTACGGGAAGACGGTCCGCCGGTCCACGAAGCTGCACGTCCACGACGAGCGCAACGAGGCGAACGTCGGTGACCTGGTGCGCGTCATCGAGTGCCGGCCGCTGTCGAAGCTCAAGCGCTGGCGGCTCTCGGACATCGTGGAGCGTGCCCGGTGATCCAGAACGAGACCAGGCTCCGCGTCGCCGACAACACCGGCGCCCGCGAGATCCTGTGCATCCGCGTGATGGGCGGCTCCCGCCGGCGTTACGCCAGCGTGGGCGACATCATCGTGGGCACCGTGAAGAACGCCACCCCGAACGGCGCCATCAAGAAGGGCGACGTGGTGAAGGCGGTCGTCGTGCGGACCAAGAAGGCGCACGGCCGTGACGACGGCACGTTCATCGCGTTCGACGAGAACGCCGCCGTCATCATCGACGCCGCCCAGAACCCGCGCGGGACCCGCATCTTCGGCCCCGTCGCCCGTGAGCTCCGCGAGAA
The DNA here is from genome assembly GCA_020848615.1 of Thermoleophilia bacterium. Classification (GTDB taxonomy): domain Bacteria; phylum Actinomycetota; class Thermoleophilia; order Miltoncostaeales; family Miltoncostaeaceae. The sequence continues at coordinate 23,279 of JADLHW010000013.1, read as the reverse complement.
GAACTTCATGAAGATCATCTCGCTGGCCCCGGAGGTGCTGTGATGCCGGCACGGATCAGGAAGGGCGACACGGTGATCGCCATCTCGGGCAAGGACAAGGGCAAGAGCGGTACGGTCCTGCAGGTCCGCCCGGGTGACGACCGGGCGATCGTCGAGGGCCTGAACATCATCAAGCGGCACACCAAGCCGCGTCCCCCGGCCGAGCCGGGCGGGGTGATCGAGAAGCCCGCACCCATCCACCTCTCCAACCTGGCGCTGGTGGACCCCGAGACCAAGAAGCCCACGCGCGTGCGCATCGAGACCGTCGATGGCAAGCGCGTCCGGGTCGCCGCCCGAAGCGGAAAGCGGATCGACTGAATTCCATGAGCGACGAGACCACCACCACCGCGCCCGCCCCGCGGCTGAAGGACGTCTACCTCACCGAGGTGCGCCCCAGGCTGCAGGAGCAGTTCGCGTACGGCAGCCCCATGCAGCTGCCGAAGATGAGCAAGATCACCCTGTCGATGGGCGTCGGTGAGGCGAAGCAGAACAGCAAGTCGCTGGACGACGCCGTCGCGCAGCTCGCGATCATCGCCGGCCAGCAGCCGCACATCACCCGGGCCCGCAAGTCCATCGCCCAGTTCAAGCTGCGCGAGGGCATGGCGATCGGCTGCCGGGTCACGCTGCGCGGTGCCCGCATGTGGGAGTTCTACGACCGCCTCACGTCGATCGCGCTGCCCCGCATCCGCGACTTCCGCGGCGTGAACCCCGACGGCTTCGACGGCCGCGGCAACTACAACCTGGGCCTGCGCGAGCAGACGATCTTCCCGGAGATCGACTACGACCGCATCGACACGGTCCGTGGTCTCAACGTGACCATCACGACGACGGCGAACACCGACGAGGAGGCCCGCGAGCTGCTCCGGGCCCTCGGGATGCCGTTCCGTGCCGAGGGCTACTCGGCCGAGGAGCTGGCGGCACGGCGCCGTCAGAAGATGCGCAAGCGCGGCGGCGTCCGCGGTAAGCGCCGCTAGCGAGGACGAGGAGCACCCGTGGCGAAGACCAGCCTGCGCGTGAAGGCCGCGCGGCCCCAGAAGTTCAAGTCCCGCGAGTACACCCGCTGCCTGCGGTGCGGCCGGTCGCGGGCGGTGTTCCGCAAGTTCGGGCTCTGCCGGATCTGCCTGCGCGAGCAGGCGCATGCCGGCGTCATCCCCGGTATGACCAAGTCGAGCTGGTAGCCAGATGCTCACGGATCCCATCGCAGACATGCTCACCCGCGTCCGCAACGCCAACCAGGCGCTGCACGACACGGCCGACATGCCCACGAGCAAGATGAAGGTGTCCCTCGCCGCCGTCCTCCAGCAGGAGGGCTACATCGCGGGGTACGAGGTCAACGAACGCACCCTCACCGTGAAGCTCAAGTACGACAGCGAGCGCCGCCGGGTCCTCTCGGGCATCAAGCGGGCGTCGAAGCCGGGCCGGCGGATCTACGTCGGCCACGAGGAGATCCCGCGGGTGCTGGGTGGCATGGGCGTCGCTGTCCTCTCCACCTCCCAGGGGATCATCACCGGGCAGGAGGCCCGCCGCCGCGGTGTGGGTGGCGAGCTGCTCTGCACGGTGTGGTGAGGACGAGGACGGGGAAGGACAGCAGATGAGCCGCATCGGACGCGCACCGATCACGGTCCCGGACGGGGTCGAGGTCGACATCAAGGGCCAGCACATCAGCGTGAAGGGGCCGAAGGGCCAGCTTCAGCACACGGTGGTGCAGCCCATCTCGGTGGCCCACGCGGAGGGGGAGCTGCGCGTGACGCGGCCCACCGACCGCGGGCCGCACCGTGCCCTGCACGGCCTCACCCGGACGCTCGTCGCCAACATTGTGCAGGGTGTCACCGAGGGCTTCAGCAAGAACCTCGAGATCGTCGGCGTCGGGTATCGTGCCGCGCTCAAGGGCCAGTCCCTGGAGCTGTCGGTGGGGTACTCCCACACCGTGAGCATCGAGCCGCCCGCGGGGATCGAGTTCGAGGTCCCGGCGCCCACCCAGGTGGTGGTGAGGGGCATCGACAAGCAGGCCGTGGGGCAGGTCGCCGCGAAGGTCCGCGACGTCCGGCCGCCGGAGCCCTACAAGGGCAAGGGCATTCGCTACGCCGGCGAGCAGGTCCGGCGCAAGGTCGGGAAGAGGGCGTAAGCAGCATGGGCAAACTTTCACCGCGCGCCGCGCGCATCCGGCGCCACACCCGCATCCGCGGCCGGGTCACGGGCACCGCGGACCGGCCGCGCCTGTGCGTCTCGCGGTCCAACATGCGGATCTACGCGCAGGTCATCGACGACACGAAGGGCCACACGCTGGCGGCCGCCGGGTCGATCGAGTCCGATCTCCGCGGGCTGGCCAAGGGTGCCGCCGCGGCCGAGGTCGGCAAGCGACTGGCCGAGCGGGCGAAGGCCGCCGGGGTCGAGTCGGTCGTGTTCGACCGCGGTGGCTACAAGTACCACGGGCGCGTGAAGGCGCTCGCCGACGCGGCCCGCGAAGCGGGCCTGGTCTTCTAGGGGGATTCGTGGCCGAGCGCCGCCGTAAGCCGAAGGTCAACTCAGACGGGCTCGATCTGAACGAGCGCGTCGTCCAGGTCAACCGCGTCGCCAAGGTGGTGAAGGGCGGACGCCGGTTCTCGTTCTCCGCGCTGGTCGTGGTCGGGAACGAGGTGGACACCGTCGGCGTCGGGCACGGGAAGGCCAACGAGGTCCCCGTCGCGATCCAGAAGGCCGTGGACGACGCGAAGAAGAACCTCTTCAAGGTGCCGCGGTACCGCACGACGATCACCCACGAGGTGACCGGCCGCGCGGGCGCGGGCCGCGTCTTCCTGAAGCCCGCGTCCGAGGGCACCGGGGTCATCGCGGGCGGCGGCGTGCGCGCCGTGCTGGAGCTCGCGGGGATCCACGACATCCTCAGCAAGTCGCTCGGCAGCAGCAACCCGGTGAACCTGGTCGCCGCCGCCGTCGACGGGCTCAAGCAGCTCCGCACCCCCGAGGAGGTCGCGGCGCTGCGTGGCAAGAACGTGGGTGAGATGCTCGCCAGCGGCGCCCCGCGCGCCAACGGCGCCACCGCGGTCGCCGAGCCGGTGGCCGAGGAGGCCCAGGCGTGAGCGCGACCCTGCGCATCACCCAGACCCGTTCCGAGATCGGGACCCAGCAGCGGCACCGCGGTACGCTCCGCGCGCTCGGCCTGGGCCGGATCGGCAAGACCGTCGAGCACACGGACTCGCCCCAGCTGCGTGGCATGCTGAGGATCGTCGCGTCCATGGTGCGTGTTGAGGAGGCCGGCGATGGCAGCTGACGAGGTGCAGGTCGACCCCGAGCGCGTCCGGCTCGAGTTCCTCGCCCCGAACCCGGGGTCCAAGCGTCCGCGCAAGCGCATCGGCCGGGGTCCCGGCTCCGGCACGGGCAAGACGTCCGGCCGCGGCACCAAGGGACTCGGCTCGCGTTCCGGCGGCGGCGTCCGCGAGGGCTACGCCGGCGGCCAGATCCCCGTGTACATGCAGCAGGCCAAGCTCCGCGGCCCGAACCACAAGAAGTCCATGCCCATGGGCCCGTTCCGCACCCACTCGGTGCCCGTGAACGTGGGCCAGCTCGCCGTGTTCGACGCCGGCTCGGTGGTCGACGTGGAGGCGCTGGAGGCGCGGGGCCTGGTGAAGAACAACGCGAATCGCGCGTGGCCGGTGAAGATCCTCGCCGAGGGCGAGCTCACCGTCGCGCTCACCGTGCGGGCCAACGCGTTCTCGGCGGCCGCGAAGGCCAAGATCGAGGCCGCGGGCGGCACCGCCGAGGTCATCGGCACCACCACCGAGGAGTAAGCCACCGTGCTGCGGTCGATGCTCACCGCGCTCGGGTCGCCGGAGCTCCGCAAGAAGCTCCTGTTCACCGCCTTCATCCTGGTGATCTTCCGGATCGGGTCCTTCGTGCCCGTCCCGGGGGTCGACCTCGATGCGCTCCAGGCGGCGATCGACCAGCGCGGCTCACGGCTCCTGGACTTCCTGAACCTGTTCGCCGGAGGCGCGCTCACGCGCTTCGCGGTGTTCGCGCTCGGCATCATGCCGTACATCACCGCGAGCATCATCATCCAGCTGATGACCGTGGTGATCCCGCGCCTCGAGGAGCTCCAGAAGGAGGGCGAGGCCGGCCAGCAGAAGATCACCCAGTACACGCGGTACTTCACGGTGGTCCTCGCGGCGGTCCAGTCGGTCGCGTACGTCCTGTACTTCAAGAGCCAGGACGCGCTGCCGCAGTTCAGCTCCGGCCGGCTCTACCTCATCGTGATCTCGCTCACCGCGGGCACGACGATGGTGATGTGGCTCGGCGAGCTCATCACGCAGCGCGGGGTGGGCAACGGCATCTCCCTGATGATCTTCGCGGGCATCGTCGCCGCGATCCCGTCGGGGATCCGCGGATGGCTCGAGCTGCAGCCGATCACGCAGATCATCGTGTTCGTGATCGCCATCGGCGTGGTCGTCGCCGTGGTGTTCATCAACGAGGGGCAGCGCCGCATCCCCATCCAGTACGCCAAACGGGTGGTGGGCAGGCGCATGACCTCCGGCGGGCAGACCTACATGCCGCTGCGCGTGAACATGGCGGGCGTGATCCCCGTCATCTTCGCGGCGTCCGTGGTGATCCTGCCGCCCACGATGGCGGAGTTCGCCGGCCGCGGCTCGTTCTTCGAGTCGGTGGCGAACTGGCTGGCCCCGGGGTCCTGGTACTACATCATCTTCGAGGCCCTGCTCATCGTGATGTTCACGTACTTCTACACGGCGATCATCTTCAACCCGGTGGAGCAGGCGGACAACCTGAAGAAGTACGGCGGGTTCATCCCCGGCGTCCGCCCGGGCCGCCCCACGGCGGTCTACCTCGACCGCGTGCTCACCCGGCTCACGCTGCCGGGGGCGATCTACCTGGCGATCATCGCCGCGTTCCCCAGCATCATCTTCAAGTACCTCCCCGAGTCGAACGTCTTCTTCGGCGTCCTCGGCGGCACCTCCATCCTCATCGTCGTGGGCGTCGCGCTCGATACCATCCGGCAGATGGAGGCGCAGCTCATGATGCGCAACTACGAAGGGTTCCTGCGATAGCCCGCCTCGTGTTCCTCGGACCTCCCGGCGCCGGGAAGGGCACCCAGGCCGAGCGCCTGAAGGCCGACCTGGGTCTCACGCACCTCTCCACCGGCGACCTGCTGCGCGACGAGGTGAAGCGCGGGACGCCGCTGGGCCTGGAGGCCAAGCGCGCGATGGACGCCGGCGAGCTCGTCCCGGACGCCGTCGTGGTGGGGATGATCCGGGACCGCCTGGTGGGCGACGCCGCCGCGAACTACCTCCTGGACGGCTTCCCCCGCACCATCGGCCAGGCGGAGGCACTGGACGCGATGCTCGCCGAGAAGCGCGCGCCCATCGAGCACGTGCTCCTGCTGTCGGTGCCCCGCGAGGAGCTGGTGCGCCGGCTCGGCGGCCGCTGGCTGTGCCGGAACTGCGGGAAGAGCTACCACGAGACGTTCGCGCCGTACGGCGGTGAGCCGTGCGAGGCGACCGGCGGGAAGTGCGACCTGTACCAGCGCGACGACGACCGCTCCGACGCGGTCGCCAACCGCCTGAACGTGTACGAGGCACAGACGGCGCCGCTCGTCGACCACTACGGGGGCCGCGGGCTCCTGCGGCGGATCGACGGCGAGCGGGGCCAGGACGAGGTGTATGGCCAGATCGCGTCGGCGATCCAGGGCGGTTAGGGCCCTGGGCGCGGCCCCCCGCGCGTCGACCTCCGGGATCCCGAAGACCTCGGGGGAGATCGACGCGATGGCGGCCTCCGGCCGGCTGCTCGCGGCCGCCCACGAGGCGATGGCCCGCGAGGTGGCGGCCGGCACCACGACCGCCCGCCTGGACGAGATCGCCGAGCAGGTGATCCGCGACGGTGGCGGCGTCCCCGCGTTCAAGGGGTACCGGGGCTTCCCGGCCACCATCTGCCCGTCCGTGAACGACCAGGTCGTCCACGCGATCCCGGGCGAGTACGCCCTCGCCGAGGGCGACCTCGTGTCCATCGACTGCGGGGCCGTGCTCGACGGCTGGGTCTCCGACGCCGCGCGCACCTACGGCGTCGGCGAGGTGGACCCGGTGGTCGCGCGCCTCATCGAGGTCACCCGGCGGGCGCTGGACCGCGGCATCGCCGCGGCCCTGCTCGACAACCGGGTGGGCGACATCGGCCACGCCGTGCAGACCGAGGTGGAGGCCGAGGGCTTCTCCTGCGTGGAGAGCCTCGTGGGCCACGGGGTGGGGCGCTCCATGCACGAGCCGCCCAACGTCCCGAACCTCGGGGAGCCCGGCACCGGCGAGCCGCTGGTGGAGGGCCTGGTCATCGCGATCGAGCCGATGGTGAACATCGGCGGCCCCGACGTGGCGCTCGCCCCCGACGGCTGGACCGTCACCACACGCGACGGCTCGCTGTCCGCGCACTGGGAGCACACCGTCGCGATCACCTCCTCCGGACCGCGGATCCTGACGTGCTAGTATCCACGGCCGCTCGCGGGCGGAGCTCCTCCGCCTGCCGCAACTCGACCCACAAGTCGGCGCCCCCGGGTGTCGCGACGTCCGGGAGAACGCTGTGAAGGTCCGCCCGTCGGTCAAGCCGATCTGTGAGAAGTGCCGCGTGATCCGCCGTCACGGAAAGGTGATGGTGATCTGCCAGAACGTCCGCCACAAGCAGGTGCAGGGGTAGCCATGGCTCGCATCGCCGGAACGAACATCCCCCGTGAGAAGCGGGTGGAGATCGGCCTCACGTACATCTACGGGATCGGCCGGTCGACCGCGAACAAGGTGCTGGAGGAGTCCGGCATCAATCGCGACACGTACGTCCGCGACCTCACCGAGGAAGAGGTCGGTCGGCTCCGCGACGTCATCGAGAAGACGCTCATCGTCGAGGGCGACCTGCGCCGTGAGCGCGCCAACGACATCAAGCGCCTCATGGAGATCGCGTGCTACCGCGGCCTCCGTCACCGCCGCGGGCTGCCCGTGCGCGGCCAGCGCACCAAGACGAACGCGCGTACCCGCAAGGGGCCGAAGAAGACCGTCGGCAAGCAGCGCAAGAAGAAGTAACGGGGGTCCATGTCTCGCCAGAAGGTCACCCGCGGCCGCACCCGCCGTCGCGCGCGTAAGAACATCGCCGTCGGTCAGGCGCACATCAAGACGTCGTTCAACAACACGATCGTCACGCTCACCGACAAGCAGGGGAACGTGATCGCCTGGGAGACCGCGGGTTCCGCGGGCTTCAAGGGCTCTCGCAAGAGCACGCCGTTCGCGGCACAGGTCACCGCCGACTCCGCCGCGAAGAAGGGCATGGAGCACGGTCTCCAGAAGGTCGATGTCTACGTCAAGGGCCCGGGCTCCGGGCGCGAGACCGCGATCCGCTCGCTGCAGGCCGCGGGTCTCGAGGTGACCTCGGTCACGGACGTGACCCCCGTCCCGCACAACGGCTGCCGGCCGCGCAAGCGGCGCCGGGTCTGAGAGGTAACCGACATGGCTCGTGACACCGGTTCCGTCTGCAAGGTCTGCCGCCGCGAGGGCGAGCAGCTGTTCCTGAAGGGCGCGCGCTGCTTCACCCCCAAGTGCTCGGTCACCACCCGCCCGTACCCGCCGGGTGAGCACGGCCGCGGCCGCATCCGCCAGAGCGAGTACCTGCTGCAGCGGCGCGAGAAGCAGAAGATGCGCCGCTTCTACCAGGTCCTCGAGAAGCAGTTCCGCCGCTACTACGAGAAGGCCAGCCGCCAGCCGGGCATCACCGGCGAGAACCTGCTGCGCCTCCTCGAGATGCGCCTCGACAACGTGGTGACGCGCCTGGCGTTCGCCTCGTCCCGCCGCGAGGCCCGGCAGCTCGTCCGCCACGGCCACTTCCTCGTGAACGGCCGCCGCGTGGACATCCCGAGCTACCAGGTGCGGCCCGACGACATCATCAGCGTCAAGCCGAACTCCAAGTCGGAGGCCGTCATCCGCCAGAACACCGAGATGGTGTCGTCCCTGGCGCCGTGGCTGCAGGCCGACCACGACTCGCTCACCGGCAAGATCCTGCGCTTCCCGGAGCGCACCGAGATCGACACGCCGGTGCGTGAGCAGCTGATCGTGGAGCTCTACTCCAAGTAACGGTTCCCGCGAGCGATGGGGCCCGGGCCACTCGACGCAGCCCGGGCGCCGATGCCGCGGGCTCAATCGCGTCGGTAGTCGCACTCCGGCCGGCGCCGGAACGAAGGAACACGAGCGTGATCGACGTCCAGTCGCCCCGCATGAGCTACAACCCCATCTCCGACACCCTCGGGGTGTTCGAGGTGGAGCCGCTGGACCGTGGCTTCGGCCACACCTACGGCAACAGCCTCCGCCGCGTGCTGCTCTCCTCCCTGGAGGGTGCCGCCGTCACGTCCGTCCGCGTTGAGGGCGTGCAGCACGAGTTCACGACGATCGACGGCGTCCGCGAGGACGTCACCGACATCATCCTGAACCTCCGCGGTCTCATCTGCCGTCTCCACGGCGACGTCGCGGAGATCGAGGTGGAGCTCGCGAAGACCGGGCAGGGCCCGGTGACCGCCGGCGACATCTCCTGCCCCGCCGACCTCGAGATCCTCAACCCGGAGCTCGAGATCGCGAACCTCCTGCCGAACGCGAAGCTGGAGATGGTGCTCACCATCGCCCGGGGCCGCGGCTACCACACGGCGGAGGGCAACAAGGGCCCGAACACCGTGATCGGCGTGATCCCGGTGGACTCGAACTTCTCCCCCGTCAAGCGCGTGCGCTACGAGGTGAGCTCCGCCCGCGTCGGTCAGCGCACCGACTACGACAAGCTCATCCTCGAGGTGGAGACCAACGGCAGCGTGGAACCCCGCGCGGCCGTGGCCGAGGCCGCCGAGACGCTCATCCGGCGTCTCGCGATCTTCGCGGACCCGGAGAACGCCAAGATCCCGGGCCAGCCGGAGCCGGAGGAGGAGCGTCCGGGCGGCAACCTCCACGACATCATGATCGAGGAGCTGGAGCTCGGCGTCCGGTCCTACAACTGCCTGAAGCGCGTGGGCGTGGAGACGATCGGCGACCTGGTCAGCAAGACCGAAGCCGAGCTGTCGGCCATCCCGAACTTCGGCAAGAAGTCCATCGAAGAGGTCAAGGAGAATCTGGCGGCTCACGGGCTGAGCCTCCGGATGGAGTAACCTCCCCGACCCGACGTTCTGTAAGGAGACCGATCCGTGCGTCATCAACGCAAAGGCCCGAAGCTCAACCGCGACAGCGCGCACCGCAGGGCGCTGGGCGCGAACCTGGCCACCGCGCTGCTGACGCACGGCCGCATCCAGACCACCGCCCCGAAGGCCCGGCTGGCGCGCAGCATCGCCGAGAAGGCCATCACGCTCGGGAAGGCCGACACCCTCCACACCCGCCGGCAGGCGATCGCCCTGCTGCGGAACAAGGAGATCACGTACCGGCTCTTCAGCGAGATCGCCCCGGCCTTCCGGGACGTGAACGGTGGCTACACGCGGACGCTCAAGCTCGGCCCGCGTCAGGGTGACGCCGCGGAGATGGTGCTCCTGGAGCTCACCCGCGAGCCCGTCGCCGCCGCCTAGGGGCGGCGGGACGCCAGTGGTCCCCCGGCGCGCCGTCGGGGTGGATTGGAGCGGGGCCGCGTCCGATGCGGACGCGGCGTCCGCCGTCTTCACGGCCGTCGCCGAGGACGGCCGGCTCGTCGCCCTGGAGGGCGGCCGCGGACGCGAGGCCACCGTCGATGCGGTGATCGACCTGGTGCTCGAGGAGCCGGAGACCCTGGTGGGCCTGGACTTCGCGTTCGGGGTCCCGGCGTGGCTCGCCGCGCGGGAGGGATGGCGGTCCGCCGGCGAGGTGTGGCGCTGGGCGGCGCGGGGCACCGCGTCCGGCCCGGGGTGGGTGCGGGCACGTCCCGAGCCGTTCTGGGGGCCGGGGATCCGGCCGAGGCCCACCCTGGCGGGCGACGCGTTCCGCGCCACGGAGCGGGCGGCCATGGCCGCCGGCGCGCGGCCGTCGTCGGTGCTGCGGCTGTCCGGGCCGGGGAGCGTGGGCGCCCAGACGCTGTGGGGCATGCCGCAGCTCCTGCGGCTCGCCGACGCGGGCGTGGCGATCTGGCCGTTCGACGTCCCGCGCCTGCCGATGGCGGTGGAGGTGTTCCCCCGTCAGTTCGCCCGGTGGCTCGCCCCGCGGGCGGCGGGCCTGCGGGGCGCGGCGTTCCGTGAGGCGGCGGTGGCGGAGCTGGGCCCGGCGGTCGCCGGGCACGCCGGGACGATGACCGCCTCGCAGGACGCGTTCGACGCGGCGGTCGCGGCCCTGGGGGTGTGGCACGCGGTGCGCGAGGCCGGCGCGCCCGCGCCCGGCCAGCATCCGGACGAGCGCGTGGAGGGCCGCATCCTCATGCCCCCGGACGCCACCACACCAGCTCCTTCTCGCCGTCCTGGTCGCGGCACCGGCCGATGACCTCCAGGCCCGCGCTCGTGAGGACCCGCCGCGACGCCTCATTGCCCTCCGCGGTGGTGGCCACCACGCCGGCCAGGTGCTCGTCGCCGAGCGCCCACGCCACCAGGGCGCTCGCGGCCTCGGTGGCGTACCCGCGCCGCCGGTGCGGGGGGAACACGGTGTACCCGAGCTCCGCGGCGGGACCGCCGACCTGCGGCACGTCCCCCTCGAACGTGGCGTCGGCGAACGCCGGGATCCGCGGGTCCGGGACGTCGTGGAAGCCGATGTGCCCGGCCATCGTGCCGTCACGCAGGAGGATCGCCCGCAGCAGCCACCGCGCCGCCGCCGGGTCGCGCGACGCGCGGATGCCGTGGCGCTCGTGCAGCCACCCGGGCACCGGGTCGGCGCCCCCGGGGAAGTCCGCGGGCGCGGCCACCGACCGCGGCCGGAGCCCGCGGGCGAGGCGCAGGTGGTCGGCCGCGGGCAGCGGGACCAGGCGCAGTCGCGGCGTGCGGATCACGTGGTCACGGTACCCGGGGGGCCGCCGGTGAGCACCACCCTTCGCCTGCTGGTGGAGTACGACGGGGCCGGCTTCGCCGGGTGGGCCGCGCAGCCGGGCCGGCGCACCTGCGAGGGCGAGCTGTCGGCGGCGCTCGCCACGGTGCTGCGGCAGCCCGTCGCGCTGCGGGTCGCGGGACGCACGGACGCGGGGGTGCACGCCACCGGCCAGGTGGTGAGCCTCCCGGTGACCGGCGCACCGGAACCACGACGCCTGCTGCGGTCGCTCGCGGGGGTCCTGCCCGGCGACATCGCGGTGCGGGACGTGGCGGTGGCCCCCGACGGCTTCGACGCCCGGGCCGACGCGGCGAGCCGGGCGTACGAGTACCGGGTGCTCACCGGCGCCCCCTCCCCGCTGCGCCGCGAGCGGGTGCTGCACCACCCGGGCCGGCTCGACCCGGACCTCCTGGCGGCCGGGGCGGCGCTGGTGGTGGGACGTCACGACTTCACCGCCTTCACGCCCACCGACACCCAGCACGTGTTCTTCCACCGCACCGTCCTGGCGTGCGCGTGGGAGGCGCGCGGCGACGAGCTGGTGCTGTGCATCGAGGCGGACGCGTTCCTGCGCCACATGGTGCGCGTGCTGGTGGGGACCTTCCTGATGGTGGGCCGGGGACGGTGGTCGCCGGACCGCCTCGCCGCGCTGCTGGAGGGGGCGCCGCGGCCGGCCGCGGGACCCACCGCTCCGGCGCACCCCCTCACGCTGGTCGGCGTGCGCTACCCCGGCTGAGGCCCTCACGAATCCCTCACAGACGGGCCGTCATCCGTCCGCCGCCCCCGGGTCGAGGGTGTGACAGCGACGAACGGAGGCGACATGTCCACCCGCACCATCCGCGCCGGCGCCGTCCTCGCCGCCGCGTGCGCCGGCGCGGTCCTCGCACCGGGAGCGGCCGGATACACCGCCGTGTGGATCGGCCGCGACGGTCACCCGCGGGCGTCGTCGCTCGGTGCCGGTGCCTGGGGGCCGGCGCGGGAACTCGGCCCCGGCGTGCCGTTCGAGCACGCGTTCGAGCTCGATCTCGACCTGGCCGGCGGCAGGGCCGTGTGGAGCGCGTCCCGCGCCCCGGGCACCTCGTGCGGCCGCTTCGCCTGCCCGATGGCGATCTTCACGGGCGCCACGGCGGGCGGTCCCCGGCGCCGGCTCTCCGTGCCCGACGGGACGGTGAACCTGCATCCCGCGGTCTCCGGCAACGGCCGGACCGCCGCCTGGGTCCGCGTGGGCCGCGACGGGACCCGGACGGTCATGCGCGCGGCGGTCGCCGGCGGCCCCGTGGAGGTCGTCGCCCGGGGCACGGTCCTGCGCACGCCGGTCCTCTCCCGCGACGGCCGCACCCTCGCCTGGCTCGACCTCGCGGACCCCCGCGGGTTCGTCGGGACGCTGAACATCGCGCTCCCGTCAGGGGTCATCCGCACGGTCCCGGCGGTGGCGGCGTCGAGCGTCGCGCTCTCCGGCGACGGCCGCACGATCGTGTGGGGCGCCGCCGACGCCGCGGGGTCGACCCTGTTCGCCGGCCCGTCCGACGGCAGCGCGCCGCCGGAGCGCCTCGACCGGACCGAGGGGTTCGGCGACCTCGAGACGGCGGCGTCGGATTCCGGCCGGGTGATCGTCTGGCGCACCGCGGCCCGGCTGATGGCGCGGCGCACCGGCCCCGGCGCACCGGCGGGGAACATCCTGCTGCTGTCCGCGGGGCCCGGGGAGGAGGTGACGACCGGGGCGCGCGTGTCCTGGGACGGCCGCCGGGTGCTGGGCACCGTGTGCCGCCGCGGTTGCCGCACGTTCGTCTTCGGGACCGCGCCTGGGGACCGGAGCCGCGAGGTGCCCCACCCGGCCCTGACGGATGGCGGGATGACCCAGGACGGGCGCCTGGTGGCCTTCCGCGGCACGGACGCGGCGGGGCGGCCCGTGGCGACGGCGATGGGCGTGCACGGGATCCCGCGGCGCACCGTTCCGGGCCTGTCGATGCGCGTCGGCGGCGGCTCGGTGGGTCCGTGAACGCGCATCCCGGGCCGCCCCGGCGGGCCGCCCGGACCCCGTGCCATACTCGCCGCCGGCACATGACCCACATCCTGCTGACCAACGACGACGGGGTGGACTCCCCGGGGCTGTTCGCGCTGAAGCAGGCACTGGACCGGGTGGGACGGGTGAGCGTGATCGCCCCCGACCGGAACCGCAGCGCCATCGCGCGCGGCATCACCGTCCACGTGCCGCTGCACATCGAGGAGGTCGCCCTCCCCGACGGCTCCCGGGCGTACGCCACCGACGGCACGCCCGTGGACTGCGTCCGGTTCGCGATGCTCGGGGTGCTGGAGGAGGGCGTCCCGGACGTCGTGGTGAGCGGGATCAACCTGGGCCACAACCTGGGCGACGACGTCACGTACTCGGGCACCGTCGCCGCGGCCTTCGAGGGGGTGCTGCTGGGCTGGCCCGCGATCGCCGTCTCCCAGGAGTACCCGGGGCACTGGGCGGCGCGCGGGGACGGCGCCGGATACGACTTCCGGGCGGTGGCCGAGTTCGCGGCGGGCCTGGTGCCGTTCGTCACCGCGGGAGGCTTCCCGCGCGACGTGCTCTTCAACGTCAACGGCCCGGCCCGTCCCGCGCACGACCCGCCGCGGGCCCGTGCCACGCGCCTCGGCCGCCGCATCTACAACGACGCGCTCGTGCTGCAGGAGACCGCCGGCCGCCGCCGCCGCTACACCATCTACGGCGACTCGCCCTCGTACCACCCGGAGCCCGGCACGGACTTCGCGGCGATCGAGGACGGGGAGATCTCGGTGACGCCCCTGCACTTCGAGCTCACCGACGAGGCGGGCCTGGAGGCGCTCTCCCGGCTGTTCGCCGCGGGGACGCTCATGCCCGGGGAGGACGCATGACCGCAGGTGCCTACGACCCCATCCTGTTCGACCTGGACGGCACGGTCATCGACTCCGTGGCGCTCATCCGGGAATCCCACCGCCACGCCGTGCGGACCGTGCTGGGTCAGGAGCTCACCGACGAGCGGCTCGTGGCGAACGTCGGCCGCCCGCTGATCGACCAGATGCGCACGTTCTCGGAGGACCGCGCGGACGAGCTGTACCGCGTGTACCGGGTGTGGAACCACGCCAACACCGCGGCGCTGCTGCGCGCCTACGACGGCATGGAGGCGCTGCTCGCCGAGCTGACGGCTGCGGGCCGGTCGCTGGGCATCATCACCTCCAAGACGCGCGACGCCGTGGACCTGGCGTGGGAGAGCCTGCCGCTGCGGGACTTCTTCGAGGTCATCATCACGGCCGACGACTCCGACCGGCACAAGCCCGACCCGGCGCCGCTGCATGTCGCGCTGGAGCGCCTGGGCCGCGACGCCGCGTCCGCCTGCTACGTGGGGGACTCCCCGTTCGACCTGCGGGCCGGGAAGGCGGCCGGCATGGCGGCCATCGGCGTGACCTGGGGCTTCTTCGGCAGGGAACTCCTCGCCCCGGAGGCCCCCGACGCAATCTGCGACACCGCCGCCGAGCTCCGCGAGATCCTGCTGGGGCCATGACCGACCCCGCCGCGCGTGCCGACGAGCTGCGGGACCTCATCGACCGTGCGAACCACGACTACCACGTCCTGGACGCGCCCACCGTCGACGACGCGGTCTACGACGGATGGATGCGGGAGCTGCAGGCGCTGGAGGCCGCCCACCCGGAGCTGCTGACCCCCGACAGCCCCACCCAGCGGGTCGGCGCCGGGGCGTCGGTGCAGTTCGCCCCCGTGCGGCACGAGGTGCCGATGCTGAGCCTCGGCAACGCGCGGGGCGAGGACGAGCTGCTGGACTGGCACCGCCGCCTGCGGGACGCGATGCGCGGGGCGGGCATCGAGGACGACGCCGCGCGCTTCGTGGTGGAGCCGAAGATCGACGGGCTGGCGATCTCACTCACGTACCGCGACGGCCGGTTCGTGCGCGGCGCGACCCGCGGCGACGGCGCGGTGGGCGAGGACGTGACCGCCAACCTGCGCACGATCGCCGGCATCCCCGCCCGCCTGGCGACCCCGCCGCAGCGCACGCCGCGGCTGGTGGAGGTGCGCGGCGAGGTGTACCTGCCGCTCGCCCCGTTCGCCGAGTTCAATGCGGCGCGGGCCGCGGCCGGCCTGCCGACCTTCGCGAACCCCCGCAACGCCGCCGCCGGCAGCCTGCGCCAGACCGACCCGCGGGTCACGGCCGAGCGCCCGCTGGCGATCTGGTGCTACGCCGTCGGCGCCGCCGACGGGCTGGAGGCCGCCACCCAGGAGGAGCTCCTGGGGTGGCTGCGGGACGCGGGGTTCCCGGTGAACCCGGACATCAGCGTCGAGCACGACATCGCCGCGGTGGCGGCGGCGTGCACCCGCTGGGAGGAGCGCCGCGCCCACCTGGACTTCGACATCGACGGCGCCGTCGTGAAGATCGACCGCCTGGACGTGCAGGCCGCCGTGGGATCGGTGGGGCGGGCGCCGCGGTGGGCGGTGGCGTACAAGTTCGCGCCCACCACCGCGACCACGCGGCTGCTGGACATCCCCGTGAACGTGGGCCGCACCGGCGCGCTCATCCCGTACGCGGTGATGGAGCCCGTCATGGTGGGCGGGGTCACGGTGCGGCAGGCGACCCTCCACAACCAGGAGGACATCGCCCGGAAGGACCTGCGCATCGGCGACCGCGTGATCGTGCAGCGGGCCGGCGACGTGATCCCCCAGGTCGTCGCCCCCCTCACCCAGGACCGTGACGGCACCGAGCGCGAGTTCGTGATGCCGGACCGCTGCCCGGCCTGCGGGACGCCCGTCGTGCAGCCCGAGGGCGAGGTGCGCATGTTCTGCCCCAACCGGGCGTGCCCGGCGCAGATCGTGCAGAGCATCGAGCACTTCGTGTCCCGGTCGGCGATGGACATCGAGGGCCTCGGCGAGAAGACCGTCGCCCGCCTGTACGAGGTGGGCCTGGTGCGGGACTTCGCCGACATCTACGACCTGGCGGACCACCGGGACGCCCTGCTCGCCCTGGAGGGGTTCAAGGACACGTCCGTGAACAACCTGCTGGCGGCCGTCGACGCGTCGCGGGAACGGCCGTGGGCCCGCGTGCTGAACGCCCTGGGCATCCGGCACGTGGGCGACATCACCGCCCAGGCCGTCGCCGACGTCGTGCCGTCCCTGGACGAGCTGCTGGCCGCGTCCGAGGACGAGCTCGCGGAGGCCGAGGGTGTGGGGCCCGTGGTGGCCGGCTCGGTGCTGGACTTCCTGTCCAGCGACGCGAACCGGGTGACGCTGGAGCGGCTCCGCGGCGCCGGGCTGCGGATGCGGCAGGAGGGACCCTCCCGCCCGGCGGGCGAGGGACCCCTGGCGGGCCGCACCGTGGTGGTCACCGGGACCATCGAGGGCTACACGCGCGACGAGGCGTGGGCCGCCGTCGCGGCGGCCGGGGGGAAGGCCACGGACTCGGTGTCGAGGAGGACGAGCTTCGTGGTCGCCGGTCCCGGGGCCGGGTCGAAGCTCGCGAAGGCCGAGTCGCTCGGCGTGCCCGTGATCGACGCGGCGGCGTTCACCGCGGTGCTCGCCGGGGAGGCCCCGGTGCCTACGGCGCCGTGACGCCGGGCTGGGCCGGGGGATCCAGCGTCCCCCTGGCGAGCATCGTGACGATGCGGTCCTGCACCGCCTTGGCGCCGCCGATGTCCCAGTCGTTCATGAGGAACGCGAAGGCGTAGTGCACCCCGGCCGGGCTCTCGGCGACGCCGGCGAACGACGACACCCCGTTGATGTACCCGGTCTTGCCGTGCACCCGGGCGCGGATGGACGGGGCCTTGAAGCGCCGGATGAGCGTCCCCGTGCCGCCGGTGGCGAGGGAGGAGATGAGGGCGTCGCCCCACTGCGGCTGGGCGTCCGCCGCGGCCAGGAGGCGCACCAGCGTGTTGGCGGTGAGGCGGTTCGCCCGCGACAGGCCGGAGCCGTCGACCACGCGGTCGTTGCGCCCCATGATCCCCAGCTCCGAAAGGAGCCGCACGGTCACCGTCGCCCCCTCCTGGCTGGTGCCCGCCTGGCCGCCGTAGGCGCCGACGTCCTTGCGCAGGACCTCGGCGATGAAGTTGTCGCTCTCGTGGTTCATCACGGCGAGGATCGCCGACAGGGGCGGTGAGGTGACGGTGCCGGCGGGGACGGCGGTCGCGGGTGTGCGGCCGGTGCGCAGCGCCCCGGCGTGGCGGATGCCGGAGCGGCGCATCGCGGCGCGCAGCTGCGCGGCGGCGCCCACCGGCGGGTCCGGCACGTACTTCGCCCGCCCGTCGCCCTGATGGTTCTGGTTGACGTTCAGGGCGGACAGCGGGGGCGAGTAGAGCGAGTAGTAGCTGCGCCACTGCAGCCCGGTGCGGCGGCTGTCGAACAGGGACTCGTCGGCCACGATGGGGCCGCGCACCAGGCGCACACCGCTCGCCGCCAGCCTGCGGGTGATGCCGTTGAACACGCCGCCGCGCCCCTCCAGGTACGCCTTCGCGTAGGCGGGGGTGGCGAGGACGGGATCGCCGGAGCCCTTCAGGTAGACGGTGCCGCGCAGCACCCGTCCGTCACGCACCGCGTTCGCCGAGGTGGCGATGCCGGTGCGGAACCGGAACGACGGGCCCAGGCTCAGCAGCGCCCCGCCGCTGGTGACCAGCTTCATCACCGACGCCGGCAGCTGCGGGGCGTCCGGGGCGTGCTCGGCCACCACCACCGGGGTGCGGCCCGGGTCGAGCCGCCACACGGCGGCGCCGGTGTCGGCGTGCGCGGCGGTCCAGGCGTTGAGCGCCCGCTGGGCGGCGTTGGGGGCGGCCGCCGCGGGGACCGCGGCCCCGGACAGCAGAAGGCCGGCGACGGCGAGGAGCGCCGGGCCGGCCTTCTTGGTCGGGTGTCCGGCCCGGGGGATGGCGCGACCCCGGCCGGTGGTCGTGTGTGCCCGGCTCAGCCCACGGAGGGCTGCTCGAGCATGAGGCTCTCCGCTCCCTCCGGGAGGCGCCTGCCGGAGGCGCTCATCGAGTTGATGAACAACGTCTTGTCGATCCGGCCGTTGTAGATCGGTACGGCCTCCTGGACGCAGAGACGCACGACCTCCTTGCGGGAGAGGCCGGTCGCCTCGGACAACTCGTCCGGGGTGAGGTGCACTGCCATCGGTACCTCCTCGACGGTGGTGCGATCCGGATGCCCTGCCGGGCCCACTCGCCTCGAGAGGCGGGGCCGCTGCGGACCGCTCGCGCACGCGCCGGGAGGTGTCGTCATCCTGCTCGCGACGTCCCGACGGTTCGTGCGTCCATATCGATGAGGGTAGCTCCATGGCCGAGGGGCATTCAAGCGTCCCGACCGGACGATGTGGCCCGATCCGGGTGCACGCTGCGAGCATTCCTCAGGTTCGGGACGCCGGGCACCCCGGAACGACCCGTTCGGGCGTCAGGCGCCGCGGCGCAGCGCGGCGGCCGCGGGGGTGCTGCGCAGGGCGGGCCACACGTACTGCCACGCCTGGACCGCCACGAACCCGGCGGCGATGACGGTGCCCCCGGCGAGGCTGTCGAACACGTAGTGGTTCGCGGTGCCGGTGATCGTGAGGACCACCAGCGCGGGGTAGCTCAGGGCCAGGAGCCGCAGCGCCCAGTGCTGGAGCAGCAGCGCCGCGACGACGCCGATCATGAAGGCGTAGCCGAAGTGCATGGACGGCACGGCCGCGTGCGGGTTGAACAGGCCGGAGAGCACGCCGCCGTGGAGGTCGATGTTGCTGACCCCGGAGAGCGTGTCCACGAACCCGTCGCCGTCGATGAGCCGCGGCGGGGCGACCGGGAACACGACGAACACGGCGAGCGCGATGGCGTTGGCGGCCAGGAACGCGTTCCGGACGTACGGGTAGACCCGGCGCCGGCGCCGGTACAGCCACACGAAGAAGAGCGGCGTGATGATCCAGTGGCCGACCATGTAGAACTTGTTCAGCGCGCTGGTGAGCGCCAGGTGGTTGAGCAGCCACTGCTGGATCGACAGCTCCACGAACAGCCCGGAGCTCTTCTCGAAGTCGATGAGCCCGGCGGCGTTCTGGAACGCGGTGCTCGGCTCCCCGATGACCAGCATGCGGGACACCTGGTAGACGACCAGGGCGATCCCGAAGATCGCGACCTCCCGCAGCCACGGGCGACGCGCCTGAGCGGCCCGCCAGGCCTCCAGACCGGGCACCGTGACGCGGCGTGACGCGGGGGCCTGGGATGTCGTGGAGGTGCGTGGCATCGGCAACGAGTAACCGGGGAACGACCGGCGATGGTTCAACGTACCCGGTGGACCAGACGCGACACAACCGTGTTACCGGACGGCCTTGCCAACCCTGAACCGTCGCCGCGGAGGGGCCGCCGAACCGCCGCGTGGAGGTGGCGCGCCGGGGTGTCCTCCGGTACCATTCCCCGGCCGTTGCGGCGGGGTGTGGCGCAGCTTGGTAGCGCGCTCCGTTCGGGTCGGAGAGGTCCCCGGTTCAAATCCGGGCACCCCGATACGGCAGCAGGGAGACCCGACTCCCACCGAGGGGCCCGCGATCCGCGGGCCCCTCGCCGTTCGCGGCCGGTGACCCGCGGGGCCGGTCAGACCGTGATGACGCCCTCGACCTCGGGGATCTGGCGGCGCAGTTCGGCCTCGATGCCCAGGGACAGGGTCGCGGTGGACATGGGGCAGCCGCCGCACGCGCCGTGCATGGTGAGGTGGACGAAGCCCTCCTCGTCGAACTCCACGAGCTCGACGTCGCCGCCGTCGGAGTGGAGTGCGGGGCGGATCTGGTCGAGCACGTCCTCGATACGAGAGAGAATCTCGGCCGACATGCGAGGCTCCTTGGTGATGAAGCAGTGGGACGATGTGATGGTAGCGACGTGACCCCCGCCGCGCCGCGCGTGCGCGCCGCGGTGGTGCAGATGACCTCCGGGGACGACGTCGCCGCGAACCGGGAGGCGGCGGAGCGCCTGGTGCGCCGGGCCGCCGGGACGGGCGCGGCGCTGATCGTGCTGCCCGAGAAGTGGAACCTGCTGCACGACGCCCGGCGGACCCTGGCGGCCGCCGAGGACCTGGACGGCCCCACGCTCGCCGGCATCCGGGCCCTGGCGGCGGAGCTGGGCGTGGCGATCCACGCCGGCAGCGTCACCGAGCGCATCCCCGGCGACCGCCGGCGCACGTTCAACACCACCGTCCTGGTGGGCCCGGACGGCCGGGACCTCGCGGTGTACCGCAAGATCCACCTGTTCGACGTGGCGGTGGGCGGCCGCACCTACCGGGAGTCGGACTTCTCGGCCCCCGGTGACGCGCTGGGCTGCGCGGACGTCGCGGGACTGCGGCTGGGGCTCACCATCTGCTACGACCTGCGCTTCCCGGAGCTGTACCGGGCCCTGGTGGACCGGGGTGCCACCGCCCTGGCGGTGCCCGCCGCGTTCACCGCGGCCACGGGGAAGGACCACTGGGAGCCGCTGCTGCGGGCACGGGCCATCGAGAACCAGTGCTTCGTGCTCGCCGCGGGGCAGTTCGGCGAGCACGCCGACGGCACCCGGTCGCACGGCCGCTCGATGATCGTGGACCCCTGGGGCGTGGTGACCGCCCAGGTGCCCGACGGCGAGGGCGTCGCGTGCGCCGACCTGGACCTGGCGGCCCAGGCGCGCATCCGGGCGACGCTGCCCGCCCTGGACCACCGCCGGCCGGGGGGCTACGGCAGCTGAACCGGCGCGGAGGGGTCGCGCCACGCGACGTGCCCGCCCACCAGCGTCGCCCGCGGCAGGAGCGCCTCGTCGAGGATCACCAGGTCGGCCGGCGTCCCGGCCGCCAGCGGGTCCCCGAGCCGCAGCGCCCGGCGCGGGGCGATCGCGGCGGCGGCGACCGCCGCGGCGCGCGGCGCGCCGGCGGCCACCAGCACCGACGGCCCCGTGGCGAGCGTGGCGGCGCTGCCCGCGAGCCGCCCCGCCCGGTCCCGCACCTCCCGCCCGTCGCACGTCACCGGGCGGCCGCCCAGCCGGTACGCCCCGGGGGGCGCGCCGGCCGGGGCCGCGGCGTCGCTCACCGCCACCAGGCGCCCGCCCGCCGCCCGCGCCAGCAGCAGGAGGTTCTGGGGCGCCACGTGGACGCCGTCGGCGATGACCCCCACGAACGCCCCGGCCGCCAGGGCCGCGCCCACCGGCCCCGGGTCGCGGCCCGTGATCCCGGACATGGCGTTGAAGGCGTGGGTGAGCATCCGGGCCCCGGCGGCGAACGCCGCCCCGGCGACCCGTGCGTCGGCGTCCGTGTGCCCCAGCGACACCAGCACCCCGGCACGGCGCAGCCGGGCGACGGCCGCCAGCCCGCCCTCCAGCTCGGGGGCGAGGGTCACCACCGCCGGCCGGAGCATCCGCAGCAGCGCCGCGACGGCCTCCGGGGTGGGTGGCCGCATCGACCCCCTGCGGTGCGCGCCCGCGCGGGCCGGCGCGAGGAACGGGCCCTCCAGGTGCACGCCCAGGCTCCGCGCCCCGCGTGCGGGCCATTCCACCGCGGCCAGGGCGCGCGCGGCCGCCCGGTACCGGGCCGCGCCGCGCGTGACGAGGGTCGGGCAGAACGCCGTGACCCCGTGGCGGGGCAGGGCCGCCGCGATGCGCGCGAGGGCGTGCGGGTCGTCACCGGCCTCGTCGCCCCCCAGGCCGTTCACCTGGAGGTCCACGAAGCCCGGCGCGAGCACCCAGCCGGGCGGCAGGCGCACCCGTCCGCGGCGGGCGGGCGGGCCCGGGGAGGCGATCCGCCCGTCGCGGATCTCCACGACGCCCGTCGTGATGCGCCCGCCGCGCAGGACGGGACCCTCGATGACCAGGCCGCGCACGAGGCGCGTATCATCCGCCGCCCGTGGGACGGCCGCAACGCGACGACGAGCTGGTGGTGGAGGTCGTGGACCTCGCCTTCGGCGGCATGGGCGTCGCCCGCGACGACGGCTTCGTGGTGTTCGTGCCCGACACGGTGCCCGGGGACCGCGTCCGCGTGCGCATCCGGAAGGCCCGGCGGCGCTTCGCCGAGGCGGACCTGCTGGAGGTGCTGGAGGCGGGCCCCGCCCGCAGGGAGCCCCCGTGCCCGTACGTCCCGCGGTGCGGCGGATGCCGCCTGCAGCACGTCGACTACGCCGCCACGCTCGAGGCCAAGCGGGCGCAGATCCGCGAGCACCTGGCCCGCATCGGGCATCTGCCCGACGTCGACGTGCGCCCCGTCGACCCCGCGGGCGAGCCCTTCGGCTACCGCAACAAGATGGAGTACTCGGCGGTCTCAGACCCGGACGGCGGCCTGGTGCTGGGGTTCCATCGGCGGGGCCGCTGGGACGAGGTGATCGACCTGGAGGCATGCCTGCTCGCCACGCCCCGCGGCAACGCCGTGCGCGACACGGTGCGCGCCTGGGCGGAGGCCGCCGGGATGGCCGGGTACGACCAGCGCGCCCAGGCGGGGCAGCTGCGCCACCTCGTGGTGCGGGAGGGCGTGGCCACCGGGGAGCTGCTGGTCACCTTGGTCACCGCCCCGGGCGTGGAGGACCTGGTGGACACCCTCGCCGGGCCGCTCGCCGCCGCGCACCCCGAGGTCGTGGGGGTGCTGCACGCGGTGAACGACGGCCTGGCGGAGACGACCCAGGGGCTGCCCACCCGGGTCGTGCACGGGCGTGACCGGTTCACCGAGTCCGTGATGGACGTGACCCTCCACCTGTCGGCGCCCTCGTTCTTCCAGACCAACAGCAACATGACCGCCCGGCTGTACGAGCGGGTCTCGGAGGCCGCCGGCCTGGACGGCGGCCAGGTGCTCTACGACCTGTTCTGCGGCGTGGGGAGCATCGGCATCGCCCTCGGCCGGCGCGCCCGGCACGTGGTCGCGATCGACATCGTGCCGGAAGCCGTCGAGGACGCCCGCCGCAACGCCGCCGGCAACGGCCTGGAGGGGACCTACACCGCCCTGTGCGGCGACGTCGGCAGGGTCATGACCGAGCACCGCGGCACGCTGCCCGACCCGGACGTGGTGGTCGTCGACCCGCCGCGCGGCGGGCTGTCCGGCAAGGCCGTGCGCCGCGTGCTGGAGACCGGTGCCCCCGTGCTCGTCTACGTGTCATGCCACCCGGCGACCTTCGCGGACAACGCCGCGCGGTTCGTGGAGGGCGGCTACCGCCTGGAGCACGTCCAGCCGGTGGACATGTTCCCGCAGACGCCGCACGTCGAGGCGGTGGCCCGCTTCACGCGGCCCACCGCCTGACGATCCTTCCCGTCTAGCGGTATCCGCAGACGGGCCAGTGCGACCGCATGCCGCGGGAGAACGCCCAT
>JADLHW010000012.1 GCA_020848615.1 Thermoleophilia bacterium | reverse complement strand
GGCGCGGAGGCCGCCCGGTCGAGCCCGAGGACCGCGTTGCGGATGGTCTCCACCTGCCGGGTGGCGTCCTCCAGGCCGTCGTCGCTGAGCGGCAGCTTCGACCGGTAGTGGGTGCGGAGCATGAACGTGATGAGCACATCCTTCCCCCACCGGTCGAGGGCGTCGCGCAGCAGCACGATGTTGCCCTCGCTCTTCGACATCTTGCCGCCGAGCTCGAGCATCTCGTTGTGCGCCCAGATGTGGGCCATGGGCTCGCCGCTGGCGCCCTCGCTCTGGGCGATCTCGTTCTCGTGATGCGGGAAGATGAGGTCCAGGCCGCCGCCGTGCACGGCGAATCCGCGGCCCAGGGCGGCCTCCGCCATGGCGGAGCACTCGATGTGCCATCCGGGCCGGCCCGGCCCCCACGGCGACTCCCAGGACGCGTCCTCGTCGGGCTTGTGGCCCTTCCACAGCGCGAAGTCCAGGGGGTGCTCCTTCGCGGTGCCGGGGTCCGTGGACACCATGTCCTCGATCCGCCGGCCCGACAGCCGCCCGTATCCGGGGAAGCGCTCGACGCGGAAGTACACGTCACCGCCGGCGGCGTAGGCGAGACCGCGGTCGATGAGCGCCTGGATCATCGCGATGATCTCCGGGAGGTGCTCGGTGACCTTCGGCTCCAGGTCGGGGCGCCCCAGGCCGAGCCGGTCCGTGTCGGCCACGTACTCGGCCGAGTACCGCTCGGCGAGCTCGGTGGACGGCACCCCGGCCTTCCGGGCGGCGTCGTAGATCTTGTCGTTGATGTCGGTGAGGTTGCTCACCAGGCGGGCGGCGTGTCCGCGGCGCTGCAGGTAGCGGCGCATCACCGAGAACACGATGAACGGCCTGGCGTTGCCGACGTGGATGGGCCCGTACACGGTGGGACCGCAGACGTAGATCCCCACCACGCCGTCCGGGCCGGGCTCCAGGGGCTCGGTCCGCTTGGTCAGCGTGTTGTGGAGGCGGGGTCCGTCCGGATCGGTCATGCGCCCTCCGCGGTCTCGACCAGGGCCACCGCCTGGCAGGCGATGCCCTCACGGCGGCCGGTGAAGCCCATGCCCTCCATGGTGGTGGCGTGGACGGTCACGGGCGCGCCGAGGATGTCGCTCATCGAGCGCCCCATGCTCTCACGGTACGGGCCGATGCGCGGCTCCTCGCAGATCACCACGGCGTGGGCGTTCACGACCCGGAAGCCGCGGTCCGTGACGTGCTCGTGGGTGAGGGTGAGCAGGCGGGCACCGGAGACCCCCTCCCAGGCCGGGTCCCCGGGCGGGAACAGCGACCCGATGTCGGGTCCGCCGGCGGCGGCCAGCAGGGCGTCGCAGATCGCGTGGGCCACGACGTCGCCGTCGCTGTGCCCCACGAGCCCCTCCGGGTGCTCCACCCGCACCGTTCCGAGCATCAGCGGCCGGCCGGGGCCGAAGCGGTGCGCGTCGACGCCGTTGCCGACCCTCATCCCCACGTCGCCACCGGGACCTGCTCGGGGGTGCGGGCGCTGAAGCGGGTGATCGTGTCGTAGCCGGCGCCCCGCACGGCGGCGACGGCCGTGGGGAAGCCCTCGGCGACGTCCTCGGGCCGGTGGGCGTCGCTGGCGAGCGTGACGGGGACGCCCGCGGCCCGGAAGCGGCCCAGCAGCGAGGGCTCCGGGTAGAGCTCCTCGACCGGCTTCCGGAGTCCGGCGGAGCTGCACTCGATCGCGACCCCCGTTGCGGCGATGGCGGCGATCACCTCGTCGAACCGCTCCACGGCCGACGGCGGCGCATGGGTGCCGAACACCTTGGGGAGGTCCGGGTGGGCGAGCACGTCGTACAGGCCGCTGCGGGCGGCGGCGACCAGCTCGTCGAGGTACCGGCCCCACACCTCCTCCGGCGCGTTCGACGCCATCGGCGGGCGGGACGGGTCGTCCACCGCCAGGCCGCCGATCCAGTGCACGGACCCCAGGACCACGTCGAACGGCCGGCCCTCCAGGAACCGGGCGATCTCGTCCCGGCGGTGCGGGAGCCAGTCCATCTCGACGCCCAGGAGCACGGGCAGGCCCGCGGCCCTGGCGTCCAGGACGGCCTGCACGTAGGCGTCGGCGTCCTCGGTGGCCTCCTCCCGCCAGAACGGGTCGTCGTGCCAGTCCCGGGCCTCCGCGAACCGGTACACGTGCTCGGTGATCGCGATCTCCGTAACCGCCCGGGACCGGGCGCGGTCGGTGTACCGGCGTATCCACTCCACCGACAGGGGCCCGCCGTGCGCACCCCAGGTGCCCTCGGCCCGGGCCCGCGATTCCACGCCGTCGGGCTGGAGGTGCATGTGGTAGTCGAGCAGCACGGCGGGCGAGGTTACCGCACCTCAGCCGGCGTCGCGCTCGGCCAGCAGGAGCTCCGCGACCCGGATGTCGGCGGGGGTGGTGACCTTGAGGTTCGGCGAGGCGTTCGCGACCACCCGCACGCGCCCGCCCACGCCGGCCACCAGCGACGCGCAGTCGGTGGCGTCGTGCAGGCGCCCGTGCGCCGCGGCGTGCGCCACGGCCTCGCGCAGCACCTCGGTGCGGAACGCCTGCGGGGTCTGGGCGAGCCACAGGCCGTCGCGGGCCGGGGTGTCGGTGATCTCACCGTCGGCGTCCACGCGCTTGGGGGTGTCGGCCAGCGGCGCGGCGGCGATCGCGCCGTCCGCGTCGCCGATGCCGTCCAGCACCGCGTGCACGAGCGCGGCGTCCAGCAGCGGCCGTGCGGCGTCATGCACCAGCACGTACCCGGCGTCCGGCGGGACGGCCTCCAGCCCGAGCGCCACCGAGTGGGAGCGGCTCTCCCCGCCGGGCACCACCGCGACCTCCGCGTCGCCGTCGCCCAGCGCCGCGAACACCTCGGTCTCCATGCCCGGGGGGCCCACCACCACCAGGATCTCGACGGGCGGGGTGCTCATCAGCACGTCGGCCGCCCAGGACAGCAGGGGGCGGCCGGCGAGGGTCATGAGGGCCTTCGGCCGGCCCGCGCCCATCCGCACGCCCGACCCGGCCGCCACGAGGATGGCGGCGCACCGCAGAGAGGAATCACTCGACAAGCTGCGCCCGGTGGTGTCCGATTCACGTAGGGATGCCCCGGAGGAAGGACCCGACTGCCATGAACCTACCTGCGCGAGCGGACCTTCTCGACCGTGCCCGCCGGCTCGCGTCCCTCGACCCGGCCGAACGCCGGGCGCCGGTGGCGATGCCGATGCGCGACGTGGAGGCGGCGTTCCTCGCCCGGTCGCCGGCGGAGGCCGACGACGACGGCCTCGCCCACGCGGCGTGACCCTGCACCTGGGCACCTCCGGGTGGGCGTACCCGGAGTGGAAGCCGGACTTCTATCCCGCCGGCCTCCCGCGTGACCGCTTCCTCGAGCACTACGCGTCCGTGCTGGGCGCGTGCGAGGTCAACGCGACGCACTACCGCCTGCAGTCCGGGTCCGCGGTCGCGAACTGGGCGGCCGCCGTGCCCGACGGCTTCCGGTTCGTCGCGAAGGCCCACCGCCGGCTCACCCACGCGCGCGACCTCGGCGGGGCGCCGGAGTTCATGGAGGACTTCCTGGAGTCTCTGCGTCCGCTCGGCGACAGGCTGGGGGCGATCCTCCTGCAGCTCCCGCCGTCGCGGACGCGCGACGACGCGGCGCTGGCGGCCCTGATGTCCCAGGTCCCGGCCGACCTCCCGTTCGCGATGGAGTTCCGCCACGAGAGCTGGATCGACGACGCCGTCACAACGGCCGTCGTGAACGCGGGCGGCACCCTGTGCGTGAGCGACACGACCGGCACCCCGCCCGATGCGCTGCCGCCGGGGCGGATCGCCCACGTCCGCCTGAGGGCGGAGAAGTACACCGAGGAGGCACGTCGGCGGTGGCTGGAGCTCCTGGTGCGCGAGGCGGCGGACCGTGACGTGTACGCCTTCGCCAAGCACGAGGGCGTCCCGGCCGGGAACCCCTTCGCGGGCGTCACGATGGCGGAGTGGATGGCGCGTCAGCGCGCGTGGCCCGCGTGATTCGGGACGCTTCGTGATTCGGAGCCGTTGTCGCGCGGGCGTCTTGTCGCCCGGTCGCCGACCCCGGCGGGCTCGGGATGGAAGATGATCTTCACTCGCCTTCGAGGCGGGTGAAGATCATCTTCCCGGAGGGGCTCTGAAGGACGGAGGTGACCTCCACCTCGACCTCCTGGCCCAGGAGCTTCCGGCCGCCTTCGACGACGATCATGGTGCCGTCGTCGAGGTAGGCGACGCCCTGGTCGTACTCCTTGCCCTCCCGGATGATCTTCACCTGGAGGGGCTCACCGGGGAGGACGGCCGGTTTGAGGGCGTTCGCGAGCTCGTTGACGTTGAGGACGTCGATGCCCTGGATCTGGGCGACCTTGTTCAGGTTGTAGTCCGTGGTGATGATCGACGCGCCGAGGTCGCGGGCGAGTCGGACGAGGCGGGAGTCGACGGGCTCCTGCTCGGTGGGGTCGGTGCCGCGGACGCTGAAGCCGCCGTTGGCCTCCGCCTTCAGCTCCTCGACGATCTCGAGGCCGCGGCGGCCGCGGGCGCGCTTGAGGGGGTCGCTGGAGTCCGCGACGCGTTGCAGCTCGAGCAGGACGAAGTCGGGCACCACGATGCTGCCGGACAGGAACTTGGTGCGGACGACGTCGATGAGGCGGCCGTCGATGATCGCGCTGGTGTCGATGAGGCGCGTCTGGGCGGGGCCGCGCGACCGGGCGCCGACGAGCCGCAGGATGTCGACGTGCTTGCGCGCCGCGATGCGGCTGAACACGTACGCCACGACGAGGACGACGGGCAGGAGCAGGTAGGGCCCGACGATGGGGAGGCGCACCACCGCGACGCCGGCGAGGGCCGCGGCGACGAGGCCGACCACCAGGCCGAGCGCGCCGATGGTGAGCTCCGCGGCGGAACGGCGGTCGGCGGCCCGTTCGAGCGCCTTCAGGCGGCCGCGCAGCCACCGGCCCACCATGCCGCCGATGAGGAAGCCGGCCAGGACCCCCACCACCACGATCGCCGCCCAGGCGACGTAGTGCCACGGTGAGGAGAACCACTCCTCCAGCGACAGGGCGGCGCCCACCTGGTAGGCGGCGAGCCCGCCCAGCAGGGCGAGCGTGAGCCGGCTCACGAGGATCATGCGGCGCCCCCGTGGGAGCCCGTCACCGGCCGCCCGTGCACCGTGGCATGGTGGTGGCGGGTCATCGGTGTGGGCGTCCTCTCTCCCGGGATGGGCGTTCCTCGCGATCGTGTCGCGAGGTGAGGCCCAAGGCTAGCGCCATCCCGGGGGTCTGCACCCGGTCCCCGCCGCCCGGGGGAACCGGGCGGCGCGGGGACGCGGTCAGTCCATCAGGAGGTCGTCCTCGAGGTCCACCGCCGCGGCAGGCACCTTTGCGGCGCCGGCGCGTGCGCGACCGATCTCCTCAAGGAGGTTCTCCAGGAAGTCCACCGCCTCCTGCTCACCCATGTCGCATGCGTACATGAGCTCGCTCGCGAGGATCTTCTTCGCGCGGCCGAACATCTGCTTCTCGCCGGTGGAGAGGCCCTTGTCGATGTCGCGGATCGACAGGTTGCGGACCACCTCGGCGAGCTCGAACACGTCACCGGTCTTGATCTTGTCCCGGTTGTGCTTGAACCGGCGGTTCCAGTTCTTCGGCATCTGGGTGCCGTCGTCCCTGAGGACCGCCAGGACCTCCTCCACGACCTCCTGCGAGATCACGGAGCGAAGCCCCGCCTTCTCCGCGTTCTCGGTCGGCACCATGACCGTCATGTCGTTGTAGAGGATCTGAATGGTGAGGTACTCGCGGTGCTGGCCGAGGACCTCCTTCATCTCCTTCTTCAGGACCTTGCCGGCGCCGTGGTGCGGGTACACCACCTTGTCTCCGACGTCGAACACGCGCTCCCCCTCTTCGTTGGTTGACAGTCCGACCGCGGCGGTCACCGCGTGCAGGCGCCCTCCAGCGCCTGCGCGACGTCCCCGACGGGCATGATCCTCAGCCCGTCCGGGACCGGCGTTCCGCCGTCGCCTGCCATCCGTGGCATCACCGCAAGCTCCAGGCCCTGCGCGGAGATCGCGCCGAGCCGCCGCGCCGCGTGACCGGACGGCCGGATCCCTCCGGTCAGTCCGATCTCACCGAACGCAGCCGACCCACGCGTGAGGGGCACACCGCGATGGGCGCTTGCGATCGCGAGGGCGATGGCGAGGTCGGCCGCCGGGTCGTTGGCCCGGGCGCCGCCCGCCACGCTCACGAACACGTCCTGGTCGCCCAGCCGCATGCCAGCGTGGCGCGAGAGCACCGCGATGACCTGCGCGAGCCGGGTCCGGTCGACACCCACCGCGACGCGGCGAGGGGGGACGACCTCGGTGTGGCCCACCAGGGCCTGCACCTCCACCAGGACCGCGCGGCTCCCCTCGATGGCGGGGAACACGCACGACCCGACCCGGTCGCCGACCTCCGCGAGGAAGACCGAGCTGGGGTCGGGCACGGAGACGAGCCCCTCCGGGCGCATCTCCAGCACTCCGGACTCGTTGGTCGAGCCGAAGCGGTTCTTGGTGGCCCGCAGCACGCGGTGGGCCCGCATCTCCTCACCCTCGAAGGTGAGGACGCAGTCCACCATGTGCTCGAGCATGCGGGGGCCGGCGAGGCCCCCGTCCTTCGTGACCTGGCCCACCAGGACGATCGCGACGTCCCGTTCCTTGGCGAGCCGCAGCAGATCACCCGTGGCCTGGCGCACCTGCGACACCGAGCCGGGGCCGCCGTCGGCGGCGTCCGACACCAGTGTCTGCACCGAGTCGATCGCGCACACCGCGGGGCGGTGCGCCTCCACCGCGGCGACCACGGACTCCAGCCGCGTCTCGGCGAGCACGCCCACGCGGTCGGTGTCGCCCACCAGCCGCGCGGCCCGGGTGCGCACCTGGGCGACGGACTCCTCACCGGTGACGAGCAGCACCTCGCGGGTCGCGGACAGCGACGCGAGGGCCTGCAGCACCAGGGTGCTCTTGCCGATCCCGGGTTCCCCGCCGATCAAGATCAGGGAGCCGGGGACGATACCCCCACCGAGGACGCGGTCGAGCTCCGCCATCCCCGTCGCCAGGCGGGCCGGCGGCGGATCCGCGGCCTCACCGAGCCGGACCGGCTGGGGCACGACCTCCAGGGTGCGCGCGGCCCGTGCGGGCGTCGCGGACTCCGCGACGGACCCCCACGCCCCGCATCCGGTGCACCGCCCCACCCATCGTGGATGCGATGTGCCGCACTCCTCGCAGAGGAAGACGCTCTGTGTGCGTGTTCTGACCAGGTGCTCCCAATGTTGCGCGGGGGCCCCGGAGGGCCCCCGCACGATGACCGACTACGAGTCGGCGGGCTCCTGCGCCGGCGGCTCCTGCGCGCCGGTGCCGGCCGCCGTAGCGCCGACGACCTCGGGCTCCTCGCCCTTGACCATCTCGAGCTTCATCGTCTCGCCGTCCCGGTCCACGACGATCGTGGTGCCCTCCGGCATGGTGCCCTTCAACACCTCGTCGGCGAGCGGGTCCTCGACGAGCCGCTGGATCGCGCGGCGCAGCGGCCGCGCACCCATCGTGGGGTCGTACCCCTGCTCCACCAGGAGGTCCTTCGCCTCCTCGGTGAGCTGGAGGGACAGCCCGTGCTCGGCCATCTGCTTCTTCAGCCGCACCAGCAGGAGCTCCACGATGTACGTGATCTCGTCGCGGGTGAGCTTGTGGAAGACGATGACCTCGTCGATGCGGTTCAGCAGCTCCGGCCGGAAGACCTTCTTCAGCTCACCCATGATCCGCGACTTCATGTCGTCGTAGGAGAGCCCGGTCTCGTCGGTGACGGAGAAGCCCAGCGGCGTGTTCCGGCTGATCGTGGCGGCCCCGATGTTCGAGGTCATGATCACGATGGTGTTCCGGAAGTCGACCGAGCGGCCCTGCGCGTCGGTGAGCCGGCCGTCCTCGAGGATCTGCAGCAGGATGTTGAAGACCTCGGGGTGCGCCTTCTCGACCTCGTCGAGGAGCACGACCGAGTACGGCTTGCGGCGCACCTGCTCGGTGAGCTGCCCGCCCTCGTCGTACCCGACGTAGCCGGGCGGCGAGCCGACCAGGCGGCTCACGGCGTGCTTCTCCATGTATTCGGACATGTCGACCTGGATGAGGGCCTCCTCGTCGCCGAAGAGGAACTCCGCCAGGGTGCGGGCGAGCTCGGTCTTCCCGACGCCCGAGGGGCCGAGGAAGATGAACGAGCCGGCGGGCCGCTTGGGGTCCTTGATGCCGGCGCGGGTGCGGCGGATCGCCCGGGACACGGCCGTGATGGCGGCCTCCTGCCCGATGACCCGCTTGTGCAGCTCCTCCTCCATGCGGAGCAGCTTCCGCGACTCGGCCTCGGTGAGCTTGAAGACCGGGATGCCCGTCCACATGGAGACGATGTCGGCGATCTCCTCCTCGCCGATCGACGGCCGCGGGCCGCCGTCCTCGGACTTCCACTCCTCCTCGAGCTCGCGCTTCTTGTTCGTGAGGCGCCGCTCCTTGTCGCGGAGGTTCGCGGCCTTCTCGAACTCCTGCGCCTCGATCGCGGCCTCCTTCTCCTTCCGGACGGTCTCGATCTCCTCCTCGAGCTCCCGGTAGGACGGCGGCGCGGTCATGGTGCGGATGCGCATGCGGCTGGCGGCCTCGTCGATGAGGTCGATCGCCTTGTCCGGCAGGAAGCGCTCCGAGATGTACCGGTCCGCGAGGTTCGCGGCGGCCTCGAGCGCCTCGTCGGTGATGGTGCAGCGGTGGTGCGCCTCGTACCGGTCGCGCAGGCCCCGGAGGATCTGCACGGTCTCCTCCTGCGAGGGCTCCTCCACGCGGATCTGCTGGAAGCGGCGCTCCAGGGCGGAGTCCCGCTCCAGGTACTTGCGGTACTCATCGAGCGTGGTGGCGCCGACGGTCTGCAGCTCACCCCGGGCGAGCGCCGGCTTGAGGATGCTGGCGGCGTCGATCGCGCCCTCCGCGGCACCCGCGCCGACGAGATTGTGGAGCTCGTCGATGAACAGGATGATGTCGCCGCGCTGGGTGATCTCCTTCATCACCTTCTTCAGGCGCTCCTCGAACTCGCCGCGGTACTTCGAGCCGGCGACGAGGGCGGCCAGGTCCAGCGTGTAGATCTGCTTGTTCTTCAGCAGGTCCGGGACCTGGTTCGACGCGATGCGCTGCGCGAGGCCCTCGACGACGGCGGTCTTGCCGACGCCGGGCTCGCCGATGAGCACCGGGTTGTTCTTCGTCCGCCGCGACAGGATCTGCATGACGCGCTCGATCTCGTGCTGGCGGCCGACGACCGGGTCGAGCTTGCCGTCGGAGGCGAGCTTGGTGAGGTTGCGGCCGAACTGGTCGAGCAGCTTGCTGGACTTCTTGTCGCCCTGCTGCTGGGCCGAGCCGCCCTGACCGCCCTGCTGGCGCCGGCCGGGGCCGGACAGCATGCGGATGATCTCGTTGCGGATCTTCTCGCTGTCGGCGTCGAAGTCCGTGAGGATGCGGGCGGCGACGCCCTCGTTCTCGCGGACGAGCCCCAGCAGGATGTGCTCGGTGCCGATGTAGTTGTGCCCGAGCGACAGCGCCTCGCGAAGGGCGAGCTCCAGGACCTTCTTGGCGCGCGGGGTGAACGGGATCTGGCCGGAGGTGACCTCCTCACCGGAGCCGACGATCCGGATGACCTGCGCCCGGACCTCCTCGACGGTGATCTCGAGCTGCTCCAGCACCCGCGCGGCGAGGCCCTCCTCTTCCCGGAGCAGTCCGAGCAGGATGTGCTCGGTGCCGATGTAGTTGTGCTTGAGGGTGCGCGCCTCTTCCTGGGCAAGGACGACGACCTGACGCGCCCGTTCGGTGAACCTCTCGAACAACGGGAGAACCCCTTCTTCTCAGACGGCTGCCGCGATGCCGCGGCGGCCGCGTGGACCGGGACCGGTGAGGCTGGTGCCGGGCCGCCCCGAAGGGGTGGCCGGGCCGAGGGGCCGCACTGAGGTCCTGCCGGAGACGCCGGACGTAACGTGCGTGAAGAGATCGAATTCTAGCACGGGCCCTCGTTCGCCCCCGGTCATCGGTCGACCCCGGGGTCGCCTGAAATCTTGGGGCCGGAGGCGCCGTGCCGCCACCCCCGGATGGACGGTTCGGGGATCGTGCCCCCCGGCCGCGCACCCGGCGCGCACGCCTGTGGAGCCCCCTCGCAGCACGTCTCCACCTTCCGGTGGCACCGATCGCACCACGCCCCGTTGTGACGCCACATGAGCGGTCCATCGCAGATGGGACAGGGACCCACCGCATGAGTATGGCATCGGGGGCGGATGGGAGGCCCCCATCCCTCACCGGCGCCCGTCCCGCTCACGCGGGGGACGGGCGCCGGGGCGGCGCTGCTAGTGGCGGACCTTGCGGTCCTGGTCCGGGTAGGCCAGGAGGCCCATCGTCCGGGCGCGCTTCACGGACTTCGACACCAGCGCCTGCTGGCGGCGGGACAGCCCGGTGATGCGGCGGGATCGGATCTTGCCGCGCTCGCTCACGAAGCGGCGCAGCGACGGGAAGTTCTTCCAGTCCAGATCCTCGAGCGGCAGGCGCGGACGGCGCTTGCGCTGGGCGGGATTGATCCCCTTGCCCTTCTTCTTCGAGCGGCTGCGGGCCCTGGGCTTCGCCATGAACTCCTCGTCGGATCGATTTCGTGCGCGTGAAGCGGCCCGGGACTATAGCTCATCCCGCGCGCGGGCGGCGGCCGGGCCCCGCACGCGCGGCCCTCCGATGATTCCGGGCCCCGCGGCCGGTCACAATCGCTGGGGGCGCCGGGGACTACGCTGCGCGCGGACCACGGACGGGAGGGATGGGATGACGACGCACGCGATCGAGGCGGAGGGCCTCGTGAAGGCGTTCGGGACGACGCGGGCGGTCGACGGCGTGGACCTCCGGGTCCCGCGCGGCGCGGTCTACGGGGTGCTCGGCCCGAACGGCGCCGGGAAGACGACGACCATCAGGATGCTGGCGACCCTGATCCGCCCGGACGAGGGGCGGGCCCGCATCATGGGCCGCGACGTGGTGCGGGAGGCCGACGCGGTGCGCGGCCTGATGAGCCTCACCGGACAGCTCGCGTCCGTGGACGAGGACCTGACCGGACGGGAGAACCTCGTCCTGCTCGCCCGGCTGCTCGGCTTCCGCGGCCGCGGGGCGAGGGCCCGCGCGACCGAGCTGCTCGACGCGTTCGACCTGGCGGACGCCGCGGAGCGGCAGGTGAAGCACTACTCCGGCGGCATGCGGCGCCGGCTCGACATCGCCGCGAGCCTGGTGGTGACCCCGGAGCTGCTCTTCCTCGACGAGCCCACCACCGGGCTGGACCCGCGTTCCCGGCTGGTGGTGTGGGACATCGTGCGGGCGCTCGTCGGGGAGGGGACGACGGTGCTGCTGTGCACCCAGTACCTGGACGAGGCCGACCAGCTCGCCGCGCGGATCGCGGTGATCGACCACGGCCGGGTGATCGCCGAGGGGACCCCCGGTCAGCTGAAGGCGTCGGTGGGCCGTGCCGCCCTCCGGCTCCGGCTTTTGGACCCCTCCGACCGGCCGGCGGCGGAGGAGGTGCTCGCACGCGTCGCCGGGGCGCAGCCCGTGCCGGACGGCGACCCCGCGGGCCTGTCGGTGCCGGTACCCGACTCCGGGCGGGCGGCCGCCGCGCTCAGCGCCCTCGACGCCGCCGGCGTCGGGGTGGCCGACTTCGCCCTCGGGCAGCCGAGCCTGGACGAGGTGTTCCTGGCGATCACGGGCCACCACGCCGAGGACGAGGAGGCGGACGGATGACGACCACGCCCACCACCCCCGCCGAGCGGGAGCTCACCGAACGGGTCCACGCCGCCCTCGCCACCGGCGCCCGGCCCGCCCGGCCGGGCGCGGTCGCCACGACCCTGGCGTTCGGCTGGCGCGGGATGCTGAAGATCAAGCACGTGCCGGAGCAGCTGCTCGACGTGACCGTCACCCCGGTGATGTTCCTGCTGATGTTCACGTACCTGTTCGGCGGCGCCGTCGCGGGTTCCACCGGCGACTACCTGCAGTACATCCTCCCCGGGGTCCTCGTCCAGTCGGTGCTGTTCACCGCCGTGTACTCGGGCGTGACCCTGAACACGGACGTCACCAAGGGCGTCGTCGACCGGTTCCGGTCGCTGCCGGTGTGGCGGCCCGCGCCGCTGGTCGGGGCGCTGCTCGGCGACGCGGTCCGGTACGCGATCGCCGGCACCGTCACCGTCGTCCTCGGCGTCGTGATGGGCTTCCGGCCCGACGAGGGCGTCGCCGGCGTCGTGCTCGGGATGCTGCTGGTCGTGGTGTTCGCGTTCGCCCTGTCATGGGTGTTCACGACCCTCGGCCTGCTGCTGCGGACCCCCAACGCGGTGCTGAACGCCGGGTTCCTCGGGGTGTTCCCCCTGCTGTTCATCAGCAACATCTTCGTCGACCCCGCGACGCTCCCGTCGTGGCTGGAGGCGTTCGTCGACGTGAACCCCATCGCGCACCTGGTCACGGCGACACGGGAGCTGATGGACGGCGGCGCGTCCGCCGGCGACGTGGGGCTGGTGGTCGCGGAGGCGGCGGTGATCACCGCCGTGTTCGCGCCCCTGACGGTGCGGCTCTACCGGCGGGCCTGACCCCGCGGGGCGGGCGCGGCGCCCGGACGCCGCGCCCCCCGGGGTCAGCCCCGGCGGGCCGCCGCCGTCACGCGCGCCACCAGGTCCTGCGCGTCGAAGGGCTTCACGACGTAGTCGTCGGCGCCCGCGTCGTAGGCGCTGCGCAGGTCCGCGGGACCGCCGAGCGCGCTCAGCATCACGATGCCGCAGCCCACCGACGCGCGCAGCGCGCGGGCGACCACCAGGCCGTCCCCGGGCATCATCACGTCCAGGACGGCGACGTCCGGGCCGCGCTCGTCCGCCAGCGCCAGCGCCGCCGGGCCGTCCCCGGCCTGCAGCACCTCGAAGCCCGCGGACTCCAGGCGCAACGCCACGAGCTCGCGGATCTCCCGGTCGTCGTCCGCCACCAGGGCGAGCGGACGCCCCGGCATCAGCCGCGCAGTGCCGGGAAGAGGATCACCTCGCGGATGGAGGTGTGCCCGGTGAACAGCATCACGAGCCGGTCGATGCCGAAGCCCAGGCCGCCTGCCGGGGGCATCCCGTGCTCCAGGGCCGAGAGGAAGTCCTCGTCCATGGGCTGGGTCTCGTCGTCGCCGGCCTCACGGTCCCGCTGCTGCATGAGGAACCGCTCGCGCTGGTCGTCCGGGTCGTTGAGCTCGGTGAACGCGTTCGCGATCTCCATGCCGCCGGCGAACGCCTCGAACCGCTCCACCGTGTCCGGGTCGCCCGGAGCGCGCTTGGCGAACGGCGAGAGCTCCAGGGGGTAGTTCAGGAGGAACGTGGGCTGGATGAGCCCCGGTTCCAGCGTCTGGGTGAGCAGGTGGTCGACGAGCTTGGCCCAGGGCGTGTCGTCCGGGGCGTCGTGGCCCTTCTCCCGCATCCCGGCGCGCAGGGCCGCCTCGTCGGCGTGGTCGCGCACGTCGATGCCGCTGGCCTCGGCGATGGCGTCGCGCAGGTCCAGGCGCCGCCAGGGCGGCGTGAAGTCCAGGACCTCGTCGCGCCACGGCACCTTCGTGGACCCGGTGGCGTACTCGGCGGCGCTCGCGACCAGTTGCTCGTACATCTCGGCGACGTGCAGGTAGTCGACGTACGCCTCGTAGGTCTCGACCATCGTGAACTCGGGGTTGTGCTTGAAGCTCACACCCTCGTTCCGGAAGTCCTTGCCCAGCTCGTAGACGCGCTCCATGCCGCCCACCAGGCAGCGCTTGAGGTACAGCTCCGGCGCGATGCGCAGGAACATGTCGCGGTCCAGTTCGTTGTGGTGCGTCACGAACGGCCGGGCCGCCGCGCCGCCGTACATGGGCTGCAGCACCGGGGTCTCGACCTCGATGAAGCCGCGGTCGTCGAGGAACCGCCGGACGGCGGTGATCGTGCGCGCCCGGACGGTGAACGTGCGGCGCACCTCGTCGCTGCTCATGAGGTCCAGGTAGCGCTGCCGGTACCGGGTCTCCGGGTCCCGCAGGCCCGCGTGCTTGTCGGGCGGCGGCCGCAGGGACTTCGCCAGCAGCGTCCACGACGACACGGCGACCGACAGCTCGCCGCGCCTCGTGCGGGCCACCGGGCCCTCCACGCCCAGCAGGTCGCCCAGGTCCAGGTCGAGCAGGCGGGCCATCGCCTCCTCCCCCAGCCGGTCGACCGACGCCCACAGCTGGATCTTCCCGTCGCGGTCCTCGAGGTCCAGGAAGGCCACCTTGCCCTGCCCGCGGCGCGCCGTCAGACGGCCCGCGACGCGCACGGCGTCGGTTCCCTCCTGCCCGGCCTCCAGCGCCTCGTGGGCGTCGCGCACCTCGGGGATGGCGCGGCGCCCCGGGAACTCCCGGGGGAACGGGTCGATGCCGGCCGCGCGGAGCGACTCCGCCTTCGCACGGCGCTCCGCGACGAGACGCTCGAGACCGCCCGCAGGCTCCTGCGGTTCCACGGCCCCGGCGTCGTGGTCAGCCGGCGGCACCCGCCTGGATCTTCACGATCTGGTATTCGATCGCGCCGCGCGGCGCCGGGACGCTCACCTTCTCGCCCTTCTTGCGACCCAGCAGGGCCTTGCCGACGGGGCTCTCGGAGGAGAGGCGGCGGTTGCGCGGGTCGGCCTCCGTGGAGCCGACGATCGCGTACTCGACCTCTTCCTTGCTCTTGGTGTTCTTCAACGTGACCCGTGCGCCGATCCCGACGCTGTCGGTCGCGATGTGCTCGGTGTCGACCACCCGGGCGTTCCGGAGCTTCTGCTCCAGCGTCTGGATGCGGCTCTCGACCTGGGCCTGCTCGTTCTTGGCGTCGTCGTACTCCGAGTTCTCGGAGATGTCGCCGAACTCACGGGCCTCCTTGATCCGCTCCGCGACCTCGCGGCGCTTCACGGTCGACAGGTACTCGATCTCTTCCTTGAGCTTGCGGTAGCCCTCTTCGGTGAGGATGACTTCGCGATCCATCGGCGTACGTCTCCTTCAGTCAGGAGCGAATGGTGGGACGCTTCGGGGCCGGGGCGTGAGGCCTGGGCGGGCGCGAGCGGCGCAGTACGCTAATTGAGCCCACGTGCGCTTGCAAGCGGCGCGCATCCTGCCAGGTGCCGCAGACGGCCGAGCGCCTCGTCCAGATCCTCGATCACCAGCAGCGCGGCGACCTCCCGCTGGGGCACGTCCTCGCCCGCGAGGTACCAGGGGTAGAACTTGCGCATGAAGTGCACGGCGCGGCGGTCGCCGAGCACCGCCCGGGCGTCGGCGGCGAACGCCGCGATCTCCTCCACCACGCCCGGCAGGCCGGGCCGCAGGCTGGGGCGTCCGGTCGCCATCGCGCCGAACACCCAGGGGTCGCCGAGGGCGGCGCGGCCGATCATCACCGCGGCGCAGCCCGTGCGCTCGAGCACCTCGCGGGCCGCGCCGGGGGTGGTGATGTCGCCGCTGGCCATCACGGGGATGGCGACGGCGGCGACGACGTCCGCCGTGATGGCATGGTCGGCGACCCCCCGGTACTCCTCCTCGGCGGCACGCGGATGGAAGGCGATCGCGGCGGCGCCCGCCGCCTCGAACCGCCGGGCGGCCTCCACGGGACGGGCCTCCGCGGGCGTGAGCCCACGGCGCATCTTCACCGTCACCGGGATGTCGACGGCCCGGGCCATCGCCGTCACGATCGCCTCGGCGCGCGGCAGGTCGCCCAGCAGCGACGACCCGGCGCCGGTCTTCCTCACCTTGTGCACCGGGCAGCCCATGTTGATGTCCACCATCCGCGCGCCGGCCTCCTGGGCCACCACGGCGGCGTGCGCCATCGCGGCGGGGTCCGCGCCGAACAGCTGGATGCCGGTGACCGTCTCCCGCGGATCGATGGCCATCATGTCCAGCGTGCGGCGGTTCCCGTGCCGCACGCCCATGCTGGCGACCATCTCCGACACGGCCATGCCCGCGCCGTGACGCTGCGACTGCAGCCGGAACGGCCAGTTCGCGATGCCGGCGAGCGGAGCCTGCACCACCCGGTTGGGGATCTCGAGCTCACCGATGCGGAAGGGGCGGGCCAGCGGCCACTCCTCCGGGCGCCCGGGCGCCGCCGGAGCCGGGCCGGTGCGTTCCGCCACCACGCCGCGCATGCGCTTCTTCACCGGCCGCCCCCCGCGGCGTTCATGTCGAAGATCAGGCGGAGGCCGTCGAGGGTGAGCATGGGGTCATGGTGCTCGATCTCCTCCGACAGCGCGCACACCACGGGTGCGAGGCCTCCGGTGGCGATCACGACCGCGTCACCGCCCAGCTCGTCGCGGATGCGCGACACCAGGCCGTCGACCATCGCCACCGTGCCGATGATGAGCCCGGAGCGCATGCTCTCCACCGTGGAGCGGCCGATGACCCGCGCCGGCGGCTTGAGCTCCACACCCGCCAGGCGCGCCGCCCGTGAGGTGAGGGCCTCCATGGAGGTCTCGACGCCCGGGGCGATGACGCCCCCCACGTACCGGCCGTCACCGGACACCGCGTCGAACGTGGTGGCCGTGCCGAAGTCCACGACGATGCACGGCCCGCCGTACTTGCTGAACGCGGCCACCGAGTTCACGAGGCGGTCGGCGCCGAGCTCCCGCGGGTTGTCGATGTCCACCGGCATGCCGGTCCGGATGCCGGGTCCCACCACCAGGGCGGGGCGGTCCATGTAGCGCGCGCCCAGCTCCTGGTAGCCCGCGGTGAGCGCCGGTACGACCGACGACACGATCATGGCGTCCAGGCCGTCCAGGCCGCCGCCGCGCAGCCGCAGGATCTGGTCGTGCGACGCCGCGAGCTCGTCGGGCGTCGCCCCGCGCTCGGTGGAGATGCGCCATTCGTGCAGCAGTTCCTCACCCTGGAAGACGCCCGCCAGGGTGTGGGTGTTGCCGACGTCGATGGCGAGGAGGGCCGCGCCCACCGCCGTCCTAGGCCGCCGGGAGTTCGTCGCCCGCCTTGAGGATCTCGATCGTGACGTCCTGCGTCGTGTCGATCTCGACCCGCGGAATGATCCGGGACGGGCGGTTCTTGTCCCACACCCAGACGTCCTCCATCACGATGTGGAAGAACGGGTACGACGGCTGCGGCGTGAACTCCCGCTGCACGCGGTTGCACAGGTACGTCGCCTCCTGCGTGAGCACGCAGTACGCGAACAGCGGGTACACGTCGGCGTATTCGCGCTTGAGCCGCAGCTCGAGTTCGGCGTCGTACTCCTCGAGCTCTTCCGTGTGCGACATCTCGGCTCCTCGGCAGTGCGTCGGAGCGGGGATTCTAGCCCAGGGCGCCGTCCGGCCACCCGGCCGCCGCCTGCCCGGCGACCTCCGGGGCGGCCGCCAGGTCGCGCACCGTGGCACCTCCGCCGGGCGCCAGATCGGGATCCAGGTCCACCAGCGGGAGCAGCGCGAACCGCCGCTCCGCCAGGCGGGGGTGCGGCACCTCGAGGACCTCGTCCCGCCAGGTCCCGCCGTCCCAGGCCAGGATGTCGCAGTCCGCCGGGCGCCGCCCGTACCGCACCCCGCCCCCGGCGCGGCCCATGCGGCGCTCCGCGGACTTGGCGAGGGCCAGCATCTCCCGGGGCGCCAGCACGGTGCGCACCCGCACCGCGCCGTTCAGGAACGCCGGCTGGTCGGCGATCTCCCGCGGAGCCGTCTCGTACAGCCTGCTGATGCCCGTCACGGTGACCCCGCCGTCCCGCAGCGCGTCCACCAGGCCCTGCAGGTTCGCCAGCCGGTCGCCCTGGTTCGACCCGAGCCCCAGCCAGTAGGCGTGCTCCCGCTCGCGCCGGAGCCGCACCGCGGTGTGCTCCAGGACGTGCGGCAGGGCGACGTGGGGCTTGCGGACCGTGACGGCCACGGCGGCGGCCGTCGGCTCGGCGAGGCACCGGCCGGCGATGCGGCCCGCCAGGTGCTCCAGCAGCGCGCACGGCGGGCCGGCGACGATCGCGGCGACCTCGTCGGCGAGGGCGGCGTAGTCCACGGTGTCCGCCAGGTGGTCGGTCTCGACCCCGGCGCAGGACAGCAGCTCCAGCTCGACGTCCACCACGAACCGCTGCCCCAGCTCCCGCTCACTCGGGAACACGCCGTGCCGGCCGAACACCTCGAGGCCGGCGATGACGATGGTGACGCGGTCAGGCACGCCCGGCCCCCGTCGCCGCGGTCCACACGCGCAGGGCATCCACGGTCTGCGCGACGTCGTGCACCCGCACGACCGCGGCGCCGCCCGCGACCGCGGCGAGGGCCGCCCCCAGGCTGCCGGCCAGGCGCCCCTCCACGGGCCTGCCGGTGAGCAGCCCGATCATCCCCTTCCGGGACGCGCCCACCACCACGGGCCGGCCCAGGCGGGCGAGCTCCGGCAGCGCCGCCATGAGCGCGAGGTTGTGCTCCAGCGTCTTGCCGAACCCGATGCCCGGGTCCAGGAGGATGCGGTCCTCGGCCACGCCGGCGGCCACGGCCGCCGCCATGCGCTCCTCCAGGAACGCCAGCACCTCGGCGACCACGTCCCCGTACCGGGGGCGCTCCTGCATGTCCTTCGGCTGGCCGAGCATGTGCATGAGGCACACGGCCGCGCCCCGGTCGGCGGCCAGCGGCAGCAGCTCGGGGTCCTCGCGGCCCGCGCTCACGTCGTTCACCAGCACCGCCCCCGCGTCCAGGGCCGCCGCCGCCACCGCGGCGTGGGTGGTGTCGATGGAGACCGCCGTCGCGGGCGGACGGGCGTACAGGTCGGCGAGCAGGGGGTCCAGGCGCCGCAGCTGCTCGCCGGGCGGAACCCGCTCCGCGCCCGGACGGGTGCTCTCGGCACCCACGTCCACGATCGCCGCGCCGTCGGCGGCCATGCGGTCGACCGTGACCCGCGCCGCGTTCGCGGCCATGTTGTCGCCGCCGTCGGAGAACGAGTCGGGGGTGACGTTCACCACCCCCATCACGCACGGCGGGACGAGCCAGCCGAGGGCCGCGCGGCCCCCCACCGCATCAGCCTTCTGCGACGGGGTGCCCCGGAGCGGCCGGCGGGATGACGGGGCGCCGGGACCCGCTGTCCGGCGTGGCCGTCGTGGGACCGTCCTCCGAGGACAGGCGGCGCTTGGCCTCCTCGTCCTTCGCCCGGAAGACCTCCTCCTCCGAGACGCCGTCGAGCAGCTTCAGGAACTCCTCGCGCTCGATGGTCTCCCGGCGGAGCAGGATCTGGGAGACGGCCTCCAGGTGGTCCGAGTGCTCGATGAGGATGTCCCGTGCCCGCTGGTGGGCGTCCTCGATGATGCGGCGGATCTCCGCGTCGATCTCCCGGGCGGTCTCGTCGGAG
The DNA here is from genome assembly GCA_020848615.1 of Thermoleophilia bacterium. Lineage (GTDB taxonomy): Bacteria > Actinomycetota > Thermoleophilia > Miltoncostaeales > Miltoncostaeaceae. The sequence continues at coordinate 31,493 of JADLHW010000012.1, read as the reverse complement.
TAGTCCGGCTCCGAGTGGATGTCACGGCCCAGGAACGGCGCGCCGTGGCTGTGGCCCAGGACGCGCGGGCCGAGCTTGTCGCTCATGCCGAAGCGCATCGTCATGGCCTTCGCCGTGGAGGTGACCTTCTCCAGGTCGTTCGCGGCGCCGGTGGTGATCTCGTTGAACACGATCTCCTCGGCGGCGCGGCCGCCCAGGATCATCGCCATCCGGTCCTCCAGCTCCGCCTTGGTGCTGTTGAACTTGTCCTCGGTGGGCATCGAGATCGTGACGCCGAGGGCCTGGCCGCGGGACACGATGCTGATCTTGTGCACCGGGTCCGCGTTCGGGAGGAAGTGGCCCACCAGGGCGTGGCCCATCTCGTGGTAGGCGGTGACCACCCGCTCGCGCTCCGACAGGAGGCGGCTCTTCTTCTCGGGGCCCGCGATCACGCGCATGATCCCCTCCTCGAGCTCGTTCTGCTCGATCACGCGCTTGCCCTTGCGGGCGGCGAGGAGGGCGGCCTCGTTCACGAGGTTCGCGAGGTCGGCGCCGGTGAAGCCCGGGGTCTGGCCCGCCAGGGCCTCCAGGTCGATCGACTTGGCGATCGGCTTGCCCTTGGTGTGGACCTTGAGGATCTCGGCGCGGCCCGCGCGGTCCGGGCGGTCCACCACGATCTGCCGGTCGAAGCGGCCCGGCCGCAGCAGCGCCGGGTCGAGGATGTCCGGCCGGTTCGTGGCGGCGATGAGGATGATGTTGTCCTTCGCCTCGAAGCCGTCCATCTCCACGAGCAGCTGGTTCAGCGTCTGCTCGCGCTCGTCGTGCCCGCCGCCGAGGCCGGCGCCGCGGTGGCGCCCGACGGCGTCGATCTCGTCCATGAAGATGATGCACGGCGAGTTCTGCTTGGCCTGCTCGAAGAGGTCGCGGACGCGGCTGGCGCCGACGCCGACGAACATCTCGACGAAGTCCGAGCCGGAGATCGAGAAGAACGGCACGCCCGCCTCGCCGGCGACGGCGCGGGCGAGGAGCGTCTTACCGGTGCCGGGAGGGCCGAACAGCAGCACGCCCTTGGGGATGCGGGCGCCGAGGGCCTGGAACTTCTTGGGGTTCTCGAGGAACTCCTTGATCTCGTGGAGCTCCTCCACGGCCTCCTGGGCGCCGGCCACGTCCTTGAACGTGATCTTGGGGGCGTCCACCGACATGCGCTTGGCGCGGCTCTTGCCGAAGCTCATGACCTTCGAGCCGCCGCCCTGCATGCGGTTCATCAGGTAGATCCAGAAGAAGATGAACAGCACGAACGGGGCGAGCGTGAGCAGGAAGCTCCACCAGGCGCTCGTGTTGCGGCCCTGCACCGTGTAGCTGATCTTCGCCTTGTCGAGCGCGGCGGTGAGGTCGTCGCCGTACTCGTCCGGGTAGCCGGTGCTCCACTTCTTGTCGTCGTCGGTCGTGACCTGGACGGTCTGCTCGCGCAGGTTGATCTTCGCCGACTGCACCCGGCCGGTGTCGATGAGCTGGACGATCTGGGGGAAGTCCGGCTTCTTCGTGTCGCCGGTGTTCGAGACGACCAGCCGCTGCGCGACGAACGCGAGCAGCAGCACGATGAGAATCGGAAAGGCCGCGCTCTTGAAGAACCGGTTCACGTCGCTCCCGGGAGGTGACCGCCGTGGGCCGCTGCCCCGGCTGCCGGAGTGGGCCCCGGCCGGCGGCGCTCGGTCACGACTCGCGTCCTCATCTATCGGACGCTTGAGGGGCGAGGATAGCAGCGTGAACCGGTGGGCTCAGGAGCCGTCGGTTCCGCCCTCCCGGCCGGCGTCCGGGGCGCGGGGGCGCCGCCCCGCCGGCGGCCGGGATCAGGACGCGTCCGGCTCGAAGGCGGCGATGTACGGCAGGTGCCGGTACTGCTCGTCGGCGTCCAGGCCGTACCCCACCACGAACACGTCCGGGAGGTCGAAGCCCACGTACCTCGGCTGCAGCGGGAGACGCCGGAACCGCGGCTTGGTGAGCAGCGTGCACACCTCCAGCGACGCCGGCTCCCGGGACGCCAGGTTCTTCAGCAGGTAGCTCAGCGTGAGGCCCGAGTCGATGATGTCCTCCACCACCAGCACGTGCCGGCCGGCGATGGCGTGGTCGAGGTCCTTCAGGATGCGCACCACGCCGGAGGAGTGGGTGTTGCTGCCGTACGAGGACACGGCCATGAAGTCCAGCTCGCACCCCATCCCGAGCTTCCGCACCAGGTCGGCGATGAAGAAGATCGCGCCCTTCAGCACACCGACGATCAGCACGTCCCGGTCCCGGTAGTCCCGGGCCACCTCGGCCGCCAGCTCCTCGATGCGCGCCTGGAGCCGCTCCTCCGACACCAGGATCTCGCCGGGCCGTCCCTTGGTCATCGCAGCACCTCCAGCACTGTCGCGGGCTCGCCCGGCGCGGCGAGCGCCGCCGCATCGGCCCGATGCCCCGCCACCCACACGGGGCGGCCATCCAGTTCGATCACCGGCACCAGCGGCCGCAGCCGCGCCGGGACCCCGCGGTCCGCCAGCAGGCGCCCCACTCTGGCACGCCCGCCGCCGGGCAGCCCCAGCCGGTCGCCCGGCAGCGGCGGCCGCACGACGAGCGCGCCCCCGGCCGGCAGGCACACCCGGTGGGGCCGCGGTGGCGCCGCGATCCCCGGGCGCGCCCGCACCAGCAGGTCGCCGAAGGCCACCTCGCCGGGGCTCTCGAGACGTGCCGGGGGAGGTGCCGTGACGGCCCCCGCGACCCGCAGCACGCCGTCCTCGCGCACGACGGCGGCGCCGGCGACCTCGGCGCGGACCGGGCCGCCGGCCATGGCGAGCACCCGGCCCACCGCGGCGGCCCCGGTGGCGTCGCCGCCCAGGCCGGCCCCGGCCAGCATGCGGCGCACCAGCACGCGGCGCACCGGGAGCGGCTCGGCCGCCAGGGCCGCGGCGTCCAGGCCGCCCGAACGGGCGCACCGGGACCAGGCCGCGTCCGTGACGCACTCCAGCAGCCCGGCCTCGTCCCGCAGGGCGTCCGCGAACGCGGCGAGGTGGCCGGCCGCCCCCGGGTGCAGGTCCTCCATCGCGGCCACGAGCCGCCGGGCCCGCACCCGCGTGTACGCCGGGTCGGCGTTGGAGGGGTCGTCCGCGACCGCCAGGCCGCGCGCGGCGCACCACTCCCGGGCCTCGCCGGCGGTGACCTCCAGCAGGGGCCGCACCAGGTCACCCGCGCGGGGCGCCATCCCCAGGGCGCCGGTGCGCCCGGTGCCGCGGGCCAGGCGCATGAGCACCGTCTCGGCCTGGTCGGACCGGGTGTGCCCCACCGCGATCGCCGTGCAGCCGAGCTCCGCGGCCGCCCGCCGGGCGAGGGCGTACCGGGCGTCCCGGGCCCGCTCCTGGGCGCCGGGGCCGGCGGGCAGGTCCAGGCGCTCGGTGCGGGCCGGCAGCCCGAGGCCGCGGGCGGCGTCCGCCACCCGGGCGCACTCGGCGGCCGCCGCCGCCCGCAGGCCGTGGTCCACGCTGAGCACCGTCACCGGGCCGTCGTGCCGCCCGGCCAGGGCATGCATGAGCAGCGTGGAGTCCGGTCCCCCGGAGACCAGCGCCAGCACGTGCTCGCCGGGCGCGGGCGCCCCGGTGCGGGCCGCGGTGGCCGCGACGCGGTCGAGGAGGCGGTCGGGCGTATGCTCCGGCACCGCGTGCGTCCCCACCGACTCAGCCGGCCCGCAGGGTCTTGGCGATGCCCGTCAGGTCGTCGTCGTCCACCCCGCCCTGGACCATCGAGATGATGCGGCCCCTCGGGTCGATGAGCACGGTGGTCGGGAGGCCGAGGCCGCCGAACTTGCCGAGCTCGCGGCCGCGGCGGTCCACCATCTGCGGGTACTCGGCGCCCTTGCCCTCCAGGAAGCCCCTGGAGTCCTCCGGGCGGTCCATGTACGCCACGCCCAGCACGGTGACGTCCGCGTTGGCCTTCGCGAACCGTGCCAGCGCCGGCGTCTCCTCCACGCACGGGCCGCACCAGGACGCCCAGAAGTTCAGGAGCACCGGCTTGCCCCGGTACGCGGCGAGGCTGATGTCCGCCCCGCCGCGCAGGTCCGGCAGCGTGAGGTCGGGAGCGGCCTTGCGGTCGCCCTCCGGCGTCGGCGTGACCTTCAGGCCGGATTCGGAGCAGCCGGCCACCGCCAGGACGGCGATGGCGAGCAGCAGCGGGACGAGTCGTCGCATCGGCGCTGACGTTACCAGCGGCGGGCGCGGCGGCCGGGGGCCGGGGTGACGGGGATCTCACGGCGCCTGTCGTCCCTCGACCGGGCGCTCGGCGCCGCGGCGCGGGAGGCCGTCGCGCGCCGCCCGGCGGCGGCCGGGGGTCTCGCCGCGGCCGCCGGGATGCTGTCGCCCGGGTTCCGGGTCGTCGTCGCCCTGCTGTGCGCCCGGCGGGCCACGCGCCGCGAGGGCGCCGTGGCGCTCGCGGCGGGCGTGGCGGCCGCGCTCCTGGCGCGCGCCGCGCGGGACCGCATCGGGCGGCGCCGGCCGGGTCCCCGCGCGGAGGGGGGCTTCCCCAGCCGCCATGCCGCGGCCGCCGCGGCGATCACGACCGCCGTCGCGGGCGGCGACCGGCGCCTGGGCACGGCGATGGGCGCCGCGGCGTGCGTGGGGCTCACCGGCCGGGTGACGCACGGGCACCACGAACCGGGCGACATCGCCGCGGGGGCGCTGCTGGGCGTCGCCACCGGCCTCTCGGCACGGCGGGTCGCCCGGGTCTTCCCCGGGCGCCGCACCCCGGGGTAGCGTTTCCGGCGGTGTCCCACAGCGCCCCGATCATCCGGAGAGAGCACCGGTCGCCCGCGCGCCACTGGGCGACGTTCGCCTCCGGCGTGATGCTCGTGCTCGGCGTCCTCACGATGCTGCGATCGGGTTCCGGGGAGTGGGACGTGGTGCACGCCCGGGAGGTCGTCACCTGGCCCGGCCACTTCCTCACCGGCGTCGCCGAGCTCGCGATCGGCCTCACGGGCGTGTGGTGCGCGACCCAGGAGCACCTCACGCGCGGCTGGCTCACCGTGTCGGGCATCCTGCTCGCGGCGTGGGCCGTCGCCGGCTTGGTGCTGGACGGCGACCCGAACGACGTCTTCACGGCCGACCCGGCGCTGGTCGCCATCCACGGCCTGGGCGGGCTGGTGGGCCTGGTGCTGTCGGCCTGGTCGGCGGCGCACCCCGCCCGGAGCGGTTAGGCCACGCGGCGCACGGGCCGCGGCTGGCCGATGACGGCCGGCGCGGGCAGCGGCTCCACCGATCCCGCCGCGAGCACCATGCAGCGGTCCCTGCCCGCCTGCTTCGCCGCGTACAGGGCCCGGTCGGCGCGCTGGATGAGGTCCGCCCCGTCCAGCCGCTCACCCGCGGCGTGCTCCGCGACGCCCACGGACACCGTCACCGTGACCTCACCGCCGGAGACCGGCATGCGGGTCTCGCCGACGGCCCTGCGGATCCGCTCGGCTGCCTCCGCCGCCTCCGCGAGCGGCCCGGGGATCACGATGGCGAACTCCTCGCCGCCGAACCGCGACGGCAGGTCGGACGCCCGGGCGCAGGCCATGAGCGTCCCGCCCACGCGCGCGAGCAGCCGGTTGCCCTCGGCATGCCCGTGCATGTCGTTGAAGCGCTTGAACCGGTCGATGTCGAGCAGCAGCAGCGACACCGGGTGCCCGTACCGCTCGGCCCGGCGGAGCTCCCGCGGCAGGGCGTCGGCCAGGAACGCGTAGTTCGGGAGCCCGGTGAGGCGGTCCGTGAGGGACTCGGTGGAGGCCCTGCGCAGGTCCCGCTCCATCGCGGCGCTGCGCCCGGCGATGAGCAGCGACAGGCCGGCGGCCGCGAGGAGCGCCACGAACATCTGCCCGCCGGAGGCCCCCGGCTCACCGGAGGTGACGGCCATGACGAGCGCGGCGATCGCCCCGGTGAGCGCCAGGCCCTGCATCCCCGCGAGGGCCGCGGCGAGCGCCACGGGCACCATGAGCAGCGGCCACGCCTGCCAGGCGCCCATCGCCAGGAGCAGCACCGGCACGGCGACGAGGGCCGACAGCAGGACGATGCGGCGGCGGGTCGCGTGGGGGTCGCTGCGATCGTGCGGGAACGTGAGTGCCTGAAGCATCTTCGCGGTCACCTCGGGGGTCGCGCCGCAAGCTAGCGCGGGGCCCGGACGCCATCGGTCCACATCCTCGGACCGCCGGTACACTCCCGCCTCCCGTGCGGGCGCGCGGGGGTTCCCGGGACGACCCGGCCGGAGCGGTCCCGCGGGGCCGCGGCCAGGACGCCGACGGGCGCCGACACGGCCGGCGCGGCGCGGGCACCCCGCGGGCGCCGCGACGAGGAGGTTGCGAGGGTGGAGGACCACATCACGCCGGCCCGGCCCCCCATCGGGCCCGCACGGAGCACGCGGTGACCGGCGCGCTGCCGGGCGGCGGGACGCCGCACCCCGAGGTGGCGGGCACGTCCGTGCTCACGCTCATGGAGCTGTCGCCCGAGGCGGTGGCCGCGGTGCTCGACACCGCCGCCGCGCTGAAGGCCACGCCCCGCCGCGATTGGCCGCGGGTGCTCTCCGGCCGGATGGTCGCCCTCATCTTCGAGCGTCCCTCCACCCGCACCCGCGTGAGCTTCGAGGTCGCGGTGAGCCACCTGGGCGGCCACGCGGTCGTCCTCGCCGGCCGCGACATGCAGATGGGCCGCGGCGAGACGGTGCAGGACACCGCCAAGGTCCTCAGCCGGATGGTGGACGCGGTCGTCCTGCGCACCGGCCCGCACGAGACCATCGACGAGCTGGCACGGCAGGCCACCATCCCGGTGGTGAACGGCCTCACCTACGCGCACCATCCCTGCCAGGCGCTCGCCGATGCGCTCACCCTGCGCGAGCGGTTCGGGTCGCTGCGCGGCCTGCGGGTCGCCTACGTCGGCGACGGCAACAACTGCTGCATCTCGCTGATGGTGGTGGGGGCGCTCACCGGCATGCAGGTGGTGGCCGCCTGCCCGCCGGGGTACGAGCCGGACCCGGACGCCGTGGCCTGGGCCGACGCCGCCGGCCGGCCGCTGGGCGGCGGCGCCTCGGTGGTGACCGACCCGCACGTCGCCGTCGCCGACGCCCGCGCGATCTACACCGACACGTGGGTGTCGATGGGCGACGAGGAGGACGCCGACCGCCGCAGGCGGGACCTCGACGCGTACCGCATCGACGGCGCCCTGCTGGCCTCGGCCGCCCCCGACGCGGTGGTGATGCACCCGCTCCCCGCCCACCAGGGCGAGGAGGTCACGCACGAGGTCCTGCACGGCGACCGCTCGGCGGTGTGGGACCAGGCCGAGAACCGCATCCACGCCCAGGCCGCGCTCCTGGCGCACATCCTGGGGTAGGACCCGGCACCCGTCCCGGGCGCCGCCGGGGACGCACGCCCATGATCCCCATCTACGACGACATCCGGACGCGCCGCCGCCCGGTCCTCACCATCGGGCTCATCCTGGCGTGCGTGCTCGTGTTCCTCTACCAGCAGACCCTTCCGGACGACGGGACGCTGGGCAGCGCGCAGGCCTTCGCCTGCGAGTGGGGCATGGTGCCGGCGCACACCCTGGAGGGCGGGGACCCGGCGCTCGACATCGGCCGTGACGGCGCGGACCTCACCTGTGAGGGAGTGAACCAGCAGCACGACCGCGCGGTGGGGTTGTTCACCAGCCAGTTCCTGCACGGCGACTGGCTGCACCTGCTGGGCAACATGCTGTTCCTGTGGGTGTTCGGCAACAACGTGGAGGACCGGCTCGGACGCGTCCGGTTCCTGCCGTTCTTCCTGCTGTGCGGTGCCCTGGCGGCCCTCGTGCAGGGCATCACCGAACCCTCCAGCGGCCTGCCGCTCATCGGCGCGTCCGGGGCGATCGCCGGCATCATCGGTGCGTACCTGCTGCTGTATCCGCGGGCGGGCGTCTGGACGCTGGTCGCGATGATCATCCCGGTGAAGGTCCCCGCCTGGCTGTGGGGGATCCTGTACTTCGGGCTGCAGTTCGTCGCGCTCGGCGACTCGTCGCAGCCCGAGGGCGGCGGGGTCGCGTACTGGGCGCACATCGGGGGGCTGGTCGCCGGCCTGCTGCTCATCCGCCCGTTCATGGCGGGCCGGGACGACGGCGGCCCGCCACCGCCCGACCGCGCCTTGACGGGCCTGGCAGGCTGGACGCGGTGAGCCCCCTCTTCCGCCGGCGCAGGCCGGACGACGCCTCCCCGCGGCCCCGCCTGGTGCGGGTGGCGCTCGCGATGCACCAGCCGGAGGCGGAGATGCTCGCCCAGCTGCTCGACGAGATCGGCATCCCGGTGCTCATCCGCCGCACGACGTTCGACGTGCCGGACATGCTCGCCGCGGGGCCGCGCGAGCTGCTGGTGCCGGAGGACCGCGCCCTGGAGGCCCGCGCCCTGCTCGACCCCCTGCCCGACGACGAGGAGACCCCATGACGAGCCCCGTGGTGACGGCGGCATCGGCACTCGCGTTCGGCGCCGACCCCGCGGGGACCGCCGGTGAGGCGGCCGCGCTCGTGCGCTCCCGGCTCGGTGAGCCGGCGACCCTGGCGGTGGTGTTCGTGCATCCCGACCTGGCGCGTGACCCGGAGCCGGTGCTGGAGGCCGTGCACCGCCACCTCGCCCCGGCGGCGCTCGTGGGCTGCACCGGCGAGGGGGTCATCGGCAACGGCCGGGAGGTGGAGGACCGGCCGGCGGTGTCGGTGTGGGGCGCGGTGATGCCCGGCGCGCGCATCACCCCGATCCGCGCGTTCTCCGGACCCGGGATCGACGGGGCCACCGAGTTCGCGGGGTGGCCGGAGGGCCCGTCCCCCGGCGGCCCCGGCGCGGACGACCTGCTCATCCTGCTGGCCGATCCGTTCACGTTCCGCGCCGACGTCCTGCTGGCCCGGATGAACGCGGGCGGCTGGCATCCCCCAATCGTGGGCGGAATGGCCTCGGGCGGCTCCCGCCCGGGGCAGCACCGGCTCCTGCTCGACGGCAGGTGGTTCGACGACGGCGCGGTGGGCGTCGCGGTGGGCGGCGTGCCGTTCACGACGGCGGTCTCACAGGGCTGCGCGCCCATCGGCCCGGAGATGGTGGTGACCGACGCCGAGGACGGCGGCGTGGTGTTCGAGCTGGCCGGCAAGCCCGCGATCGCCAAGCTCGAGGAGGTCATCGGCGGCCTGGAGCCCGAGGAGCGGCGCCTGGCCGCGGAGGGGCTCATGGCGGGCCTGGTGATCGACGAGAACCGGCCCGAGTACGCGCGCGGCGACTTCCTGGTGCGCGGCATCCTGGGGGGCGATCCGCAGACGGGCGCCGTGCAACTCGGTGAGCAGGTGAGGATCGGTCAGACGCTGCGCCTGCATGTACGTGACGTCGCGTCGGCGGACGAGGATCTGAACGCCACGCTGGACGCCGCGGCATCACGTCTGGGCACGCACGTGTCCGGCGCGCTGCTGTTCACGTGCAACGGCCGGGGCACGCGCATGTTCCCCGGGCCGGATCACGATGCGGTGGCCGTGGACGAGCGCATGCCGGGGAGCGCCCTCGCGGGGTTCTTCTGCAACGGCGAGATCGGCCCGGTGGGCGGCCGTTCGTTCGTGCACAGCTTCACGGCCACCATGGCCGTGTTCGGCTGACGCAACATACATCACATCGCACGCAACGCGTGCGTGTCGGCTATCGCTCAGGCCACCGGGGTGTCGCGACATCACCACCCGTGCTTGTGTTTTGCGTACACGACGTGCTTAATGTCCCCGTGCCTGTGCGTCATGCACACATACAAATGAACATCCGAGGTGGACATGAGTGACGAGCCTGCAGGCCGCGGGCGCATCGGGGTGGAGATCTTCGAGCAGGTCGAGAAGATCGTGGCCGCCGAGGGCATCACGCGATCCGAGGCCTTCCAGCGGCTGTCGGACCAGACCGGGCGCCGTGCCGGCACCGTCGCCGCGAACTACTACCGCGTCGCCCGTCAGCGGGGCACGGTGCGCCCCCGCGCCGCGTCCGGCAGCAGGCGCGGCCGGCCGCGCCGCGGCGGCGGGGACTCCGGCGACGTCGATGCGGCCCTGTCCCGCGTGTCGGAGGCCATCGACGACCTGGTGGCCGTCGTGAAGCGCCAGCAGCGGGACCTCTCCCGCCTGCAGGAGCAGAGCCAGCAGCTCGCCAAGCTCCGCAAGCTCCTGTCCTAGGAGCCCGCGCCCGCCCGGGGGTCCACGATGCGCTTGGGGCCCCCGGCGCGCAGCGCCGCCTCCACCGCCTCGAGGCGGATGCGGCCCGCGCCCAGCAGCTCCCCGAACGGCAGCCCGCCGGCGAGCAGCGCCAGCGCCGCCCGGATCGCCGCCGGCGTGTGGTGGTACGACGCCTGGAGGGTGATCTCCCGGTAGTGCAGGGGCGCCGCCGGGGTGGACAGCACCGCTCCGGCCGGGGGCCCGCCGTGCAGGTTCACCTCCCCGCCGGGCGCCACGAGGCGGATGCCCTGCCGCCACGCCTCGACGTCGGCGACGGCCGCGAACACCGCGTGGGCGCCCCGGCCCCGGGGGGTGCGGGCGAGCACCTCGGCCTCCGCGCCCGGGTCGCGGGGCGCACGCAGCGCGTCCGCGGCGCCCATGCGGCGCGCCAGGTCCCGCAGGTGCGCGTGCGGGTCGCACACCACCACCTCGCAGCCGCGGGCCGCGAGGGCCGCGGTGATCGCCTGCCCCTGCGGCCCGCCGCCCAGCACGAGCACCGTGTCGCCCGGCAGGGCCGCCGACCGCTCGGCGGCGCGCACGCCGCACGCCACGGGCTCGGTGAGCGCCGCGATGTGGGCGGGCATCCCCGGCGGGCGGGGCAGCAGGTTCGCGGCCGCGATGCGGGCCGGCACGGGCAGCAGCTCCGCGTACGCCCCCGAGAGGTACACGAGGTCCTCGCACAGGCCCGGCCGGCCGCGCCGGCAGGCCTCGCACGCGCCGCACGGCGCGGAGTTGGCGACCACCACGGGATCGCCCTCGCGCACGCCGCGCACCCCGGGTCCGGTGGCGGACACCGTCCCGGACGCCTCGTGGCCGAACGGGGCGGGCAGGGGCGGCAGCGCCGGATGGGCGCCACGATCGAGGATCTTGGCGTCCGTGGCGCAGGTGAGGGCCGCCTCCACCGCGATGACCACCTCCCCGGGGCCCGGCACCGGCTCCGGGCGCTCCTCCAGCCGCAGGTCGCCGGGGCCGTGCAGGACCAGCGCCCTCATGCCGCCGCGCCCCGGTACGATCCGGCCGCCCGTCGTCCCCGGAGGCCCCCTCGCCGTACCCAGATCACCTGCGCGCCCTCGTGGAGGACCACCTCCACGGCCTCGACTTCCTGCCGCGGGACCCCGCCGAGCGACGGGAGGCGGAGGGCACCGAGGGACTCGTGGAGGCCATGCGGTACTCGCTGCTGGCCGGCGGCAAGCGCTTCCGGCCGGTGCTCGCGCTGGCGACGTGCGAGTCGCTGGGGCACGACCCGTCCCGGCTGCTGCCCACCGCGGCGGCGATCGAGCTCATCCACACCTACTCCCTCATCCACGACGACCTGCCCGCGATGGACGACGACGACCTCCGGCGCGGCAAGCCCACATGCCACCGCGCGTTCGGGGAGGACACCGCCATCCTGGCGGGCGACGCCCTGTTCGCCGAGGCCATGCGCCTGGTGTGCGAGCGGCAGAAGGGCGGGCCGGCGGTGCAGGTGGCGGTGCTGCGGGAGCTCAGCTGGGCCACCGGGGTGGGCGGCATGGTGGGTGGCCAGTTCCTGGACCTCCGCGACGCCGGGCACCGCTCCGCCGACGCGCTGCGGCTGGTGCACACCCTGAAGACCGGACGCCTCATCGCGGCGTCCGTGCACGTGGCCCTGGTGCTCGCCGCGCCGCCGCGGGAGATCGCCGAGCGGTACCGCCGGTTCGCCCTCGAGCTGGGCGTGCTGTTCCAGATCGTCGACGACATCCTCGACGTCGCCGGCGAGGAGGTGATGCTGGGCAAGGCCGTGGGGGGCGACGCCCGGCTCGGCAAGGCGACGTACGTGAGCTTCCACGGCCTGGACCGCGCGCGCGAGCTCGCGGCGGAGACCCATTCCCGGGCGCGGGCCCTGCTGGACGGGCTGCCGGGGTCCCACGAGGATCTCCTGCACCTGGCCGACCACGTCTACACCCGGCGGCACTAGGCGCCCGGGGCGTCCGCCAGCAGCCGCGCGGACGACCGGGACAGCGCCCACACGCCGATCCCCACCAGCAGGATCCCGGTGGCCAGGGTGAGCGTGTGCTGCGGATCGGTGGACCAGGTCTCGCCGAACAGCAGCGGCGCGAGGGCGACGGGCACCATGGTGTTCACCACGGCGATCACCGACTCCACCACCGTCGCGGGCCCGGACTGCAGGGCGCTGGTCTTCGCCAGGTAGGCGGTCACCGTGACGGCGACGGTGGCGGCCACCGCGCCCGCGGCCAGCATCGTGCGGCCCTCGGAGATGGCATCGGCGAGGAGCTTGGCGAGCACGGCGTTCAGCGCCCAGGCGAAGCCGGCGGACATGGCGATGAGGCGGGCGTCGACGTCGCGGCCGTTCGCCCGGGCGATGAACGCCAGCGACGCGCCGCACGCCAGGGCGAACACGCACACCGCCCACGTCCCCGGCGAGGCGACGCTCACGGACCGCTCGGGCGCGTGGATCACCACGAGCAGCACCCCGGCGCCCAGGGTCGCCACCCCGGTGAGGGCCTGCGGCCCGGCCCGCTCGCCCAGCACCACCGCCGACAGGCCCAGCAGGATGAGCAGCCCCACGGCCATGCCGGGAGCGACGAGCGTGAGCGGGGCGACCATCAGCGCCGCCGTGCGCAGCACCCAGCCCAGCACGTCCAGGCCCGCCGCGATGCGCCACAGGGGGCGCCGCACGACCCCGGCGAGCAGGGTCGGGTGCAGGGCGAGCGCCGCGGGGGCGCGCCGCGCCTCGAGCGCGGCGATGACGGCGCCGGTGCTCGTGGCGGCGGCGGCGCCGGTGATCAGGAGGATCGCGGTCGGTGAGGGCGAGTGCGGCCTCGGGGTCCGGACGGCGGGCCGCCGGACGCTACACCGTCCCGCGGGCCCCGCGCCGGAGGGGCTCCGCTCCCCGGGGACCCGCGGTCCCGGGGAGCCCCCCGGGCCGGCTCAGGCGGCCTGGGGGAGCGCGATCGTGGCGGCGTCGGCCCCGAGGGCCTCGGCGCGCTTGTTCACCTCGACGATGGCGCGCAGCATCTGGCGGTAGTCCTCGGGGGCGCCGACGCCCGCGACGTTCAGCTCGGCGGCGAGGCGGTTCGCCCACTCCAGCAGCGAGTCCAGGGGGCTGGCGGTGGCGTCCAGCAGGGCCTGCTCGAGGATGAGCCCGCCCAGGCCGCGGAGCTCGGCGAGGATGACGGCGCGGGCGCGCGGCGGCTTCGGCTTCGCGCGGCTGCGGCGCCGCGAGGCGGGGCGGGGGGTGATGCCGTCCGTCTGAGCCGATGCCGGCAGCGCCATGAGGGGGTCCCTTCGTCGGGTGCAGCGTCCGGTTCCCTTTCGGCCGCGGCGGCGCGAACTTGCGTCCCCCGAACGGGGGATGCTGCACGCCGGTACCGGAGGGCGCCGGGGACCCGCGGTACCATGGGTCCCCGGAAGCCGCCTCACCACGCCGATCCGGAGGACACGGTGGACCTCATCCCGGGCGAGCAGATCCTGTACCGGGGTCGACCGTCACCACGTTCCAGTGTCGCCTTCTTCCTGAAGTGGGGCTCGCTGGCCCTGTTCCCCGGCGTGCTGTTCACGATCATCAGCCGGGCGGGCGGCGGCACGGGGCTGCCGCTGTGGCAGTGGTGGCTCATCACCCTGCTGCTGGTGCTGCTGGTGGTCATCCGCGACGGGATCCGGCGCCTCGCCGTGAACTACACCGTCACGACGGAGCGCATCCACATCCGCCGGGGTTTGCTGTCCCGCAACGAGCAGTCCACCGACATCGACCGGGTCCAGAACGTGAGCACCGACCAGTCGGTGATCGAGCGGGCGCTGAACGTCGGCAACGTGGACTTCGACACGGCCGGGACGGACGCCGGCGACGCCTCGTTCCGGTTCGCGGGCGTGGCGGATCCCCGGGACATCGTGAGCCGGGTCCAGCACTTCAAGATCGACCGGGAGCGCAGGCGGGCCGGGGAGACCCCGCCGCCGTGACCCCTGGCTGAGCGCTCAGGACGAGGCTCCCCCGGGCCGACACGGAGGTGGACCAGGCGTCCGCCGCACCCGTCGTGGTGCGTCCCCCACCTCCCGGAGCGCATGCCGCCCAACCCCCTCCGCCGCGCCCAGCTCGCCGATGCCGGCATCCGGATCCTCGCCCGTGACGGCGCCCGGGGCCTGACGCACCGCGCCCTGGATGCGGAGGCGGGCGTCCCCACGGGCACCGCCTCGAACTACTTCCGCACGCGCGAGGCGATCATGGAGGAGCTGGGGCGGCGCATCCTGCACGTGCTGGCCCCGCCCGCGGAGGTCATGCGCGAGGTCCGGGGCGTGGAGACCCCGACGCGCGACCAGCAGGTGCGGCTCATCCGCGAGGTCGTCCGGAACGTGCTGGCGCACTCCTCCCTGTTCCTGGCGCTGCTCGAGTTGCGCCTGGAGGCGACGCGCCGCCCGCGGCTGCGGGCCACCCTCACCGAGGCGGTGCGCCGCACCGTGGAGAGCGACGTCGCCTTCCACGAGGCGTCGGGGCTACCGGGCGGCCGTGACGACGTGCTGCTCCTGCACCTCACGATCGACGGGCTGATCCTCGATCAGCTCACCCTCCCGGAGGCCCTGGGCATCGGGGACCTCGAGTCGGTGGTGGGACGGATCGTGGACCGACTGGTGCTGCCGGCCGCGGCCTGACCGGCGGGCCCGCCGCGCGAGGCGGTGCCGGTCCGCGCGGGTGATGTCCTCGGCGATGCGCTGGGCCGCGAGGTCGGCTGAGAAGGCTGCGTGCATGGTGGGCTCCCTGCGACTCGGTGTCGTGTCCGAGGCTAGGAGGGGGCCCCGTGGCGGCGCGTGGGTCACGGCCACCCAAGTTGGGCGCGCGCGCCGCCCAGGTTGGGGTCAGCGCCGGCCGCGGCCGGCGCTGCGCGCCTTGCGCACGTACATCTCGCCGTCGGCCCTCGCGACCAGCGCGTCCGCGTCGATGTCGCCCGGGCGCCCGACGGCGATGCCGACACTGCCGCCCACCGTGACCGTGCCGCCGCCGATGTTCACCGGCTCGAGCATCGCGAGCTCCAGGCGCCCCGCGATGGCCTGGGCCTCGGCGATTCCCGAGACGCCCTCCAGCACCGCCAGGAACTCGTCGCCGCCAAGGCGGCCGGCGGTGTCACCGGCGCGCATGCAGCCGCGCAGGCGCTGCGCCACGGCGACCAGCACCCGGTCGCCCGCCGCGTGGCCATGGGTGTCGTTGACGTCCTTGAAGCCGTCCAGGTCGATCATCAGCACCCCCACGGGCGCGCCGCCGGGCAGCGCGAGCGCCGCGGCGAGCCGCTCCATCAGGAGCGCCCGGTTGGCGAGGCCGGTGAGCGGATCGGTGACCGCCTGCAGGGCGAGTCGCTCGCTGGTGCTGGCCATGTCCACCAGCGACCGCTGCAGGCGCCCGTTCTCGAGGGCCAGGCCGGCGTGGCTCACGTAGGTGTCGAGCAGCGCGCGGTCGCCGGCGTCGAAGGGCTCGGCGTCGGCGTCGCGGCACACGGTGACCAGTCCCACGGTGCGGTCGTCCGCCTGCAGGGCGGCGCGCATGCGCACCTTGCTGTCGTCCCCGGCGGCGGCGACCGACGGGTCCACGGGCACCATGAGCTCCACGGCGTCGCCGGGGCCGCCGGTGCTGCGCAGCGCCGTGTCGCCCTCGGCGCCGGGCAGCAGGAGGATCTCGACCAGGTCGGCCCGGAACAGCCACCGGGCCTCCTCGAGCAGCGCGCCCATGGCGGCGCGGATGTCGGCGGCGGCCTGCACGCGCTGCATCCAGCCGAAGAGCAGCTCGGTGCGCTCCTGGCGGCGACGGTCCCGCACGTAGGCCTTGTAGGCGATCACCAGGACGCCGGCGGCGGGCAGCAGCAGCGCGAGGGCCGTCGCCCGGGCGCGGGCCAGCTCGGCGCAGGCGATCGCGAAGAACGTGCTGGTGACGACCACGGCGGTGCCGATGTCCACGATCTCCCCGGGCCGCCATCCGGACGGCCAGGACCGCTGGTTGGCGGCGACGGCGAGCGTCACCAGCAGCGTGCCCACCACGTTGCCCGTGAGGACGCCGGCGGCGACCAGTATCCACACCTGCTGGGCGGGCTCCGCCCCCAGCTCGTCGAGGCCGACGTGGAGCACGGCGGCGGCCACGCAGGTGGTGAGCAGGAACTGGGCGAGGTTGAACGCCAGGCGCAGCCCGGTCTGGCGCCGCACCAGGCCGAGGGCGACGACGGCGCCCGCGAACTCCCCGGCCACCAGATGGGCCGGCGTGGCGAACAGCAGGCCCACCACCAGCGGCAGCTCGGTGAACGAGAACGTGTAGCTGATGCGCTTGCGCCCGAGGGCCTCGATGCGGACGGTGGCGATCTCCGCGAGCAGGAACGCCGGCGCGAGGGTCCACCACGGCAGGCCCGGCGGCCACCACGGGGCGCCACCGTGGGGTTCGAGCACCAGCAGCAGCAGGGCCGCCCCCGCCGCGGCGATGGCGGCCGTGAGGGCGCCGAGCAGCACGCGCGACGCGCGTGCGCCCGCGGGCTGCGGGGCCGGTGGCGAGGGATCTGGGCTCATGCTGGGGGCCGGCGGCGCATGCGCGCCGCCCACCCCTTCAACGTCGGGTGCCCCGACGTGCGACTTGAGTCGCGGTCAGCGGCGTCCGGCTACCAGGACACCTTCATGGTCGTGATCGGCGGCTTCAGCTTCACCGGTGCGGTGATGGACACGACGGTGATGCCGGTCACCTTGGGCGTGGTCGTGGTGACGGTCACCGTGGCGGTGCCGGTGCTGCTGAGCGGGGTCGTCGCGGCGGCGGCCGGACCGACGGCCACCGCGAGTGCGGCGACGGCGAAGGCGGCGGCGAGGCCGGTGCGCAGGCGGGGCTTGTTGCGGCGGTCGGGTGAGCTGGTCATTGGGCCGTCCTTGGCGTTCGGGGTTCGTCATGGATGAGTGTCGGGCATGTCACCCCCCATTGGAATGGGCAGATCCTCGGGGGTGCCCCGCGAAACGCCAGGTCACGCGCCCGCGGAGGGTGGATCAGGACCGCCGGCCGGCGGCGGGATCGGCCAGGCGAACGGCCGCCAGGGCGAGCACCTCCGCGATCCGCATGGTGATGCGATCCCCCTCGGGCCCGGTGAACTGCGCCTCGCCCTCCGGCGTGTGGAACGCCCATCCGCCCCGGCGGCCCACGCCGATGAGCGCCGCCGGGACGCGCTGGGAGATGTTGCCGAAGTCGGTCGCGAACGGGAGCGGCGGGGGGTCGGTCACGAAGTCCCCGCCCGCGGCGCGGAACGCGTCGGCCACGGCCGCGGTGGCGCCGTCGTCGGGACGCACGCCGGCGACCTTCGGTCCCTCGGTCCACTCGCCGAGGGCGAAGTGCGCGCGGAGCGCCGCGACGGCCTCGTCGAGTTCCTCATCGGTGGGCGCGAAGATCAGGAAGGTCGCGGTGAAGACCAGGCCGGTGCCCTCCTCGACGTCGCCGTCCAGCACCACCCGCTCGAGCATCACGCGGCCGGGGTCGCTCTCCGCCACGATCGCCGCCGTCACCAAGAAGGCGTCGAGGGCGGGCTGATCGACGCCGGTCCGCAGGCTCCGGTTCGCGACGATCCGGACCCGCTGGCGGTGCATCCACAGGGACCGGAGCGACACCATGTCCATGAACTCGGGGTGGGCGTAGAGCGCGGCGTCGATGTCGTCCCACACCCCGGTGGCTGCGGTCAGGGCCTTGCCGCCGCCGAGTTCCTGCGTGCGCGGCGAGTGGATCTCGTCGGCGGGGCACCCCACCACGACGACCCGCCCGGGCAGCCGGTCACCCAGTGCGGCGAGCGCGCCGGCGGCCGCCAGCACCCCGCCGGCGATCGGGCCGTGGCCGCAGCAGTGCATGGGGACCGGCTCGGCGTCCGGGCCGACGGTCGCGACCGCGTCGTAGACCGCCACGAGACCCACCGTCCGCCCCGGCCGTCCCCCGTCGAGGGTCGCCCGGAACGCGGTGGCCATCCCGGCGACGCCGAGCTCGACGCCGAACCCGTGACCGGCGAGGGCCCGGGCGAGGTGGGCCGAGCACTCGCGCTCCTCGTGGGCGAGTTCCGGGTTCGCATGGATGAAGCGGACGGTCCGCAGCGCGTCGTCGCGGCGGGCGGCGACGGCGGCGAGGACCTCGGCGTCCGAGGGTGTCATGGCGCGAGGCTAGTGCGCGGTCCCGGCGTCATCAATCGGGACGCCGGCGCATGGGCGGATGCTCCGCCCGCGGCCGGCGGGCCGCGTCCCAGAGGAGACCCGTCATGGATGACGCCGCTCACGCGGCAGGAACCCCTTCGTGACGCGGCCGACGGCATGCGGCCGCTGGGCATCGACGAGCACACCTTGGAGGCCCTCCGCGAGGCCGCCCCGCCGCTGCGCGACGTCGTCGACTCGATCGTGGCCGCGTTCCACGAGCAGCTCGGCGAGATCCCGTCGCTGCGGCACCTCGTCGCCGAGCATTGGAGCGTGCGGCGGCTCGCGGCGACCTGCGCCGGTACCTGCTGGACGTCACCGACACGCGGCTCGACGACGCCCATGTGGCGTGACCTCATGCTGCTCGTGCACCTCGTCGAGGGTGCGGGCGAGGGCCGTGAGGTATCGGCACACCGGTCCCTCGTCGAAGGACAGGACCCTGTCGAGCGCGCCGACCCACGCGGACACGCTCTGGGCGTGACCGGGGGCATCGGCGGGGCGATGCGCATGCGCCGCCCCATGCCGGAGGTGGGAGTCGAACCCACACGCCCGAGGGCCGCGGAGTTTAAGTCCGCTGCGTCTGCCGTTCCGCCACTCCGGCCGGGAGCCCGCCCACCCTAGTCCACGCCTCAGCGGCCGAAGCTCGCGGCCCCCGGGGTGCGGTCGACGCTGTTCACGCGCTTCTCCTCGACGGCCCGCGCCCACGGCTCGGCCAGGAGCGGCCAGCGGTTCAGGACCTGGGCATGCCGGAGGTGCCGGGTGTTCTCGCCCTTGGCGAAGATGAGCGTGCGCTCGTCGCGCTTGTCGCTGATGCCCCGGAGGGCGTCGACCAGCCCGTCGATGTGGCTGAACTGCTCGAGGCCGCCTTCCTCATGGGCCCCGGCGGGCGCGGCGTCGCTCATGCCGCGGGATTCTAGCCCGGACCGGGAAGCCCGTCGCGCAGGCGCTCGCCCGGCGGCGGGTCCGGGTCGACCGGGGACGCGATGCGGCCGGCGGCCATGGCCGCGCCGTCCAGCAGGTCCCGTTCGCTCACCTCCAGTCGCGCCGCGCCGGCCGCCTCCATCGCGCACGCCACGATCGCGGCGCCGGCGACGATGACCGGGGCCCGGGCCGGGTCGAGGCCCGGCACCTCCCGGCGGGCGTGCAGGGGGAGCACCGCGAGCCGGTCGAGCATCCCCTCGACCTCGTCCCGGGTGAGCTCGGAGCCGTGCACGACCGCCGGGTCGTACCGGCCGGCACGGATCGCCGCGAGCGTCGTGACCGTGCCCGCGACGCCGATCATCGGCGCCCGGCCGCCCACCGCATCCACCGCCCCCGCGAGGGCCGGGCCCACGCTGCGCCGCAGGGCGTCGATCTGGGCGGCGGTCGGCGGATCGCCGTACAGGAACCCCTCCGTGCACCGCACGGCGCCCACCTGCAGGCTCACCGCCCCCAGCACGCGCGCATCCCCGCGGACGAGCTCGGTGCTCCCGCCGCCCACGTCCAGCACCAGCACCGTCCCGCCGCGGGGCGCGGCGAGGCGCGCGCCGGCGAACGCCAGGGCGGCCTCCTCCGCACCCGACAGCACGGTGAGGGGCAGGCCCAGCCGCTGCGCGACCCGATCCGCGACCGCCGCCCGGTTCGGCGCGTCGCGCGCCGCGCTGGTGCCGAGCACGACGCCCGCGGTGACGCCGGCGTCCCGCATGCGCCGCCCGTACGCCTCCAGGCAGGCATCGAGCCGGTCGAGGGCCTCCGGCGCGATGGCGCCGTCGACGTCGGCGCCCCGGCGCAACCCGGTCACGGTCGTGAACCGGGGGCCGGTCGGGCCGGCGGCGTCCGCCCCGTCGCACAGCAGCAGGCGCACCGAGTTGGACCCCACGTCGACGACGGCGACGGGAAGACCGGGTCCCGGGCCGGTCACCGTCCCATGTAGCGCAGCGGCCCCAGCAGGATGCGCTGGGCCACGATCACGTGCCGGGCGAGCACGCCCGTCGCCTGCGCCCGCTCGCGCAACTGCTCCACGGCCGCCTGGATCTCGGCCTGCCGCTCCGGGAGCGCCGCCACGGCCGCCGACACGCGCGCCGCCTCGGCCGACAGCTCCTGCCCGGCCGCGCCCAGTCTGCGGGAGGCGCCCTTCACGACCCGGTACGCGCCCCAGGCCCGCAGCCCCAGCAGCGCCAGCCCGGCGAGCGCCGCGACCAGACCCACCAGGAACGCCAGGAGGACCGCGTTGTCCCAGATCCAGTTCACGCGCCGAGTATCGCACGGGCCGCGTGTGCGAGGCTGGGCGCATGACCCCGGACGACCCGCGGGAGGACGCCCGCCGGCGGGTGCGGCAGCTGCTCCTGTCGGGCGACAACACCATCAAGAACCGCGACGACGACGCCCGCCTGGCGCGTGCGCGGGCGCGGTTCGACGAGGCCCGCCGCATCGCGGTGCAGGCGGGCCTGGACGAGGTGCTGCCGATCATCGACGTGCGCCTGGCGGACCTGCCCGCGGCGGAGGGCGACACCGCGTGAGGGTGCACGACGGGATCGACGACCGCCGCCGGGAGTTCATCGGGCGCCAACGGATGTTCTTCGTCGCCACGGCGCCCCTGGAGGCCGGTGGGCACGTGAACCTGTCACCGAAGGGCCTCGACACGTTCCGCGTGGTCGACGCGCACCGGGTCGCGTACCTGGACCTCACCGGCAGCGGCAACGAGACCTCGGCCCACCTCGCCCAGAACGGCCGCATCACGGTGATGTTCTGCGCTTTCGAGGGCCCGCCCGACATCCTGCGCCTGTTCGGGCGGGGTCGGGCGGTGCTGCCCGGTGACGACGGCTGGGACGACCTGCGTGCCCGGTTCCCGGACCTCCCCGGCGTCCGCCAGATCATCGAGGTCACGGTCGACCGGGTGCAGACCTCCTGCGGGTTCGCGGTCCCGCTGTACACGCCGGCGGGCGACCGCGACCAGCTCACCCGCTGGGCTGACACCAAGGGCCCGGACGGCATCCGCGCGTACCAGGAGCGCAACAACGGGACGTCGATCGACGGCCTGCCCGCCCCCGTCGCCGGCCGGGAGGGCGCGGCGTCGTGACTCACCGCAGGGCGAGCACCGCCCGGTAGGACCGCTCGTGGGCGGCGGCGCACGCCGTCCACGACAGCCGCCGGGCGACCTCCGCGCCGCCCGCGACCAGCCGGCCCCGCAGCGCATCGTCCCGGGCGGCCCGGATGAGCGCCATCGCCAGCGGCCCGCTGTCGCCCACCGGCACCATGAGGCAGCTCTCGCCGTCGCTGAGGTGCTCGCCGAACACCGGGATGTCGCTCACCACGTTCGGCACGCCCGCGGCGGCGGCCTCCAGCACGGTGAGGCCGAACCCCTCCCGGGTGGACGGCGTCGCCACGACGTCCGCCGCCCGGTACAGCAGCGGCATGTGCTCGACCGGCACGGTGCCGAGCTCCACCACCTCCGCGTCCTCCGGCGGGCGTTCGCCCATGTGGACCCGCAGGCCCAGGCGGTCGGCGTCGTCGAGCCACGCGTCGCGGTAGTCCGACTCCTCCACGGGCCCCGCGAGCACCAGCAGCGCCCGGTCGCCCAGGCGGGCGCGTGCCCGCGCGAACGCCTCCAGCAGCACCCTGCTGCCCTTGCGCGCCTGCACGCCGGCGACGGTGAGCACAACGGGACGGGCGCCCCACCCCATGGCGGCGCCGGCGGCCTCGCGGTCGGCGGCGCACGCGGCGAACCGGCCGGCCTCCACGCCGTGCGGGACGACGAGCGCCTCCACGCCGAACTCGCTGCGGATGCGGTCCGCCCACCAGTTCGATGCGCACACCACCACGTCGGATTCCTGGATCGCGCGCCGCTCGAGCTCCTCCGGCTCCACCTCGCTGTGCGCCTCCAGGTGGTGGACGGTGTGCGCGACGGCGCCGACGGTGCCGGCGTCGCGCAGGGCGATGAGCGCGACCGCCGCCGACGGGTCCTCCGCGTGGCCGATGTCGACGCCGTCGCCGAGGGCGATCTCCAGGCTCGTGGCGGACGACACGGCGGTGGGCGGCAGCCCCAGCTCCGGGTGGGCGGCCGGCCGGTCGGCGTTGCCGACGGCGACGGCCTGCACCTCCAGTCCGCGGGCGCGCAGGGCGGCGGTGAGCCGTTCCGCGTGGGTGGCCGCGCCCACCGGGCGGGGCCAGCCGCAGGCGACGAGGACCCTCATCCCACCAGCGCCGCGGCCATCCGGGCGGCGGCGGCGTTCGAGGTGAGCACGCGCACGCCCATCTCCGCCAGCCGCCGCTCCTGCTCGGCCAGGCCCTGCGCGTCGCGTTCGGTGCCCACCACGTGGGCCAGCACGCTCACCTGCGGGCGGCCGCGCAGCAGGGT
Organism: Thermoleophilia bacterium; assembly: GCA_020848615.1. GTDB lineage: Bacteria > Actinomycetota > Thermoleophilia > Miltoncostaeales > Miltoncostaeaceae. The sequence goes on along the minus strand of JADLHW010000012.1, from coordinate 8,792 downwards.
GCCGAGCGGCTCGGCGAGCGCCCCCACCGGGTCCGGGTGCACGCCGTAGCCCAGCACCACGTCCAGCAGCACGACCCGGATGCGGGGGTCGCCGGCGATCTCCTCGATCGCCCGGGTGCGCACCAGCGGGTCGACCATGGGGTGGGGCGCGCCGGCGCGCAGCGCGGGGTCGCCCAGGTCGATGCACGCGTGGGCGCGGGCCCCCGCCGCGGCGTCGAACGGCACCGCGGCCGCGACCGGGACGTTGGAGGTGACCTGCCCCAGGCGGTCCGCGAGCAGGTACGCGGCCTCGGCGCACAGCCCGGCGCCGCAGTACAGCCCGCGGATGAGGCCGCCGCTCACCCAGCGGGGACGCCCGGCGGCCGGCGGCGCGACCTGGCGCCCGGCGATGCGGGCGGCGGCGAGCGCCGCGGCGTCGAGCGTGTCGACCACCGTCGCACCGGGCGGCACCACCACCTCCTCCCCGAACACGCACACCACCACGGGCCGCCCGTCACACGCCAGCGAAACCACGCGGTCCGCGACCCGGTCGTCGCCAGGCCAGGGGACCAGGATGGTCACCTCCGTATCGGCATCCCGGCGCAGCCGCGCGAGGGCCTCCTCGGTGCCGGTGCCGCCGACGTCCTCGCTCAGGTCGTTGGGACCCACCACGTAGCAGCCGCCGACGCCCACGCCCATGCGGTCCAGCAGCACCTGCAGCTCCCGGGCGGCGCTGCCGCTCGCCGACACGATGCCCACCGGGCCGTCCGCGACCGCCGCCCCGAACCCCAGGACCAGCCCGCGCATGCGGGCGTGCCCGGCGCCGGGTCCCAGCACCAGCCGCCCGAGGCGCGCGGCGCGGCCCTTCAGGGCGACCTCGTGGGCGCGGTCCAGGCCGTCCTCCATGAGCAGGACGTCCGCGCCCTCGCCCAGCGCCTTGTGGGCCTCCAGGGCGGCGGGGACGCCGCCGGCGGCGATGATCGCCATCGAAGCCTGCTCGTGCATGGGGTGAACACTAATGACGGTGGGTGGCGCCGCTACGGTTGACCGGTATGCGGTGGACGGCCGGGAGGTGCGGATGGGCATGCGGGTGAACGTGATGGGGCCGTCCGCGCTCGTGGACGCCCTCGCGGCGCAGGGCGCCGACGTCCACGTGCTCGAGCCGCACCAGGACGCGGGGTCCGCGACGCTGGGCGAGCTGGTCGTGGCCTACGCGGACGACCGCATCGAGGCCGCCAACACCCGTGCGGTGGAGCATCTGCAGACCAGCCGCCCCGTGCTGGCCGGCGTCGCCCCGGCCGGCCTGCTGCTGGACGTCCCCCGTCCAACGTGGCTCCTGGTGGGCGGTCCGCGCGCGGACTGGGGTGCCCTGTGCGCCGCCCAGCGCCGGGCCGCGGTGGCCACCTGCCTGCTGGAGGGATGGGCGCACGACGCGGACGCCGCCGAGGCGATGCTCGCCGACGGCGAGGTCCCGGTGGCCACCGCCATGGCCGCCGGCGCGGTCGCCCCGGGGGCCATGGTCATCGGCCCGTCCACGCCGTGCTGGCTGGTGCGGGACGACGCCACGGGACGCACCGCGGTCGCCCCGGTGCTGCACGGGGGCCCGGCGGTGTGGCGCGGCGACGGCTCCCCCGGGAGCCTGCGCGACGCGCGGATCCTCGCTGAGACCGCGGCTCCCGCCCTGGCGGCGGCGCTGCGCGCCTCGGGCCCCGTCGACGTCTACGCCCGGTGCGAGGAGGCCCTCGCCATGGGTGACGACGGCCATGTGCGGACGCGGGCCCTGTCGCTGCTGGTGCTGCAGGAGCTGCTGCCCGCCCTCGCCGAGCGCGCGCCGCGGTCGGTGCACGCCGTCGCGCTGCTCGCCCGCGACGACGGCCTGGGCCTCTCCGCGGCGGCGGGGGCGGCGCGCGCGACCCTGGCGGGACTTCCCGCGGACCCGGCGTGCACCCTGCTCACGTGCGTCGCCGGTGACGGCGACCAGGTGGCCGTGCAGGTGGCGGCACTGCCGGACCGCTGGTTCCGCGCCCCCGCCCCCGCCCCGTCGGACGCCTCGGGGCGGGCCCTGAGCCACTGCGGTGACGCGGCCCTCACCGAGCTGGTGGGCCTGGGCGCGGGGACGGCCGCGGCGGCGACCCCCCTGGGCCCCGGCGGCGCGCCGGAGGGCGCGGCGGCGGCCTCCGAGCGTGCCGCGGCCGTGCGGGCGGTGTCGGTCGCGGAGAGCCGCCGGTTCCGGCCGCCCGGGCTGGACGGCGGCGGCGCGCCGCTGGGCATCGATCTGCGCGCGTGCCTCGACCGGGGCGTGAGCCCCGTGATGGCGGGGCTCGCCCTCCCCGGCGTGCATGAGGCGCCGCCCGCGGTGCGGCCGCTGGTGGTGCCGCCGGCGGCGCTCGAGGAGGCGCTGGTCGCCCTGTTGTACGGCCTGGAGCCGGAGTCCCCGCTCAGCCCGTGAGGAGCCAGCGGGCGCCGTACTCCCGCATGGCCTCCACGATCGGCACCAGGTGCCGGCCCTTGTCGGTGAGCGTGTAGTCCACGCGGGGCGGCACGCCCCCGTGGACGGTGCGCTCCACGATGCCCTCCTCCTCCAGCGCCTTCAGCCGGGTGGACAGGGTGCGCGGGCTGATGCCGCGCAGGGACCGCTCCAGCTCCGAGAACCGCCGGCTGCCGGCCGCGAGGTCGCGCAGCAGCACCAGCGTCCACTTGCCGGACACGATGCGGGCGGTCTCCACCACGGGGCAGGGCTCGGGGGGCATCGCCTCCGAGTCTAGGACCTCGCCGGGCGCCTCCGCCGCGGGGGCGTCCTCAGGAGTACATCGCCGCGTCACGGCGCGCCGCGCCCGCGTCGAGCATGAGCTTGAAGTCGTGCGGGCTGGAGGCGTGGGAGATCGCCTCGTCCAGTGACACGCGGCCGGCGGAGACGTGGTCGAACAGCGACTGGTCGAACGTCTGCATGCCGTAGTACTCGCCGTCCCGGATGATCTCGTGGAGGCGGCCCGTGTCGTCGGGGTTGGTGATCATGTCCCGCGCCCGGCCGGTGGTCACCAGGACCTCCACCGCCGCCACGCGCCCCTTGCCGTCGCAACGCGGCACGAGCCGCTGGCTGATGATGCCCTTGAGGGTGCCGGCGAGCATGGCCCGCACCTGCATCTGCTGGTGCAGCGGGTAGAAGCCGATCGCGCGGTTCACCGTCTCGGTGGCGTCCAGGGTGTGCATGGTGGAGAGCACCAGATGGCCGGTCTCCGCGGCGCTCAGCGCGACCTCCATGGTGGTGAGGTCCCGGATCTCGCCGATCATGATCACGTCGGGGTCCTGCCGCAGGACGCGGCGCAGGGCGCCCATGAAGGACTCGGTGTCCAGTCCGACCTCGCGCTGGTTGATGACCGAGCGCCGGTCGTTGTGGAGCATCTCGATGGGGTCCTCGATGGTGACCACGTGCTTGTGGCTCGTCTGGTTGATCCGGTCGATCATCGCCGCGAGCGTCGTGGACTTGCCGGACCCGGTGGTCCCCGTCACGAGGATCACGCCGCGCTCCTCCTCGGCGAGCTTCGCGACGGCGCCGGGCATGTCGAGCTCCTCCAGCGTCTTCACGCTGAACGGCACGACCCGCATGACCATGGAGGTGGAGCCGCGCTGGCGGAAGACGTTCACGCGGAACCGGCCGATGCCGGCGGCGGCGAACGACAGGTCGGCGTCGCCGGACTCGCGGAACTCGGCGAGCTTCGCGTCGTTGCGCTCGCAGATCTCCGCGGCGAAGGCGTCGGTGTCGGCCGGGGTGAGCGGCGGGTGGTCGGCGATGGGCTCCAGGCGGCCGTCGACGCGGAGCATCGGGCGCGCCGGGACCTTCAGGTGGACATCGCTCGCGCCGCGGCGGATCGCATACGCCAGGATCGCCTGCAGCCGGGTTCGGGGGCGGCTCTGCTCGGTCACGTGGTTGGTGTCGGCAGCAGGTGGGGCAGTCCTGAGCGACCGGCGGAACGGATGACCTGTGTCCCCGCGTCGGAACCGGTGCCTTGTGGGCCGGGGCCTCCGACGGGCACGATTCCGGGAGTGACCGATCCCTCGCCCGGCGCGGCGGCCCCCCGGGGCGCGCCGCTCAGTTCCCGCCGCCTGCTGACCACCGTTGCGGTCGCCGTCGTGGCGGCGCTCGCGGTGCTCGGGGTCGCGTCGCTCCAGAACGACCCCGTCGGCGAGGGCCCGCAGGACCAGGCGCCCATCATCGCCGGTGTCGTCACGCCGCAGGGCCAGGAGCTGACGGGCGGCGACAGCCAGCTCCCGCCGCTCTCGATCGTCCTCCCCCGCGCCCTGCCGGCGAACATCCGCGACCTGCCGGCCGAGCAGCAGGTGGTCTCCCTCCGCGAGGCCGTCGCACAGCAGCCCACGGTCCGGCGGTACGTGGACCTCGGACGCGCGTACATGGACCTCGCGGACGGCGACAGCGCGGCGGAGGCCTTCGGGGAGGCGGCGAAGCTGGCGCCGTCGGACCCCGAGCCGCTGGTGGGCCTGGCGATGAGCCGCGCGGTCTCCAGCGACACGGGCCTGCAGGAGGCCGGCGGTGAGCTCGAGTCGCTCGCCCAGCGTTTCCCGGAGAGCCAGGTCGTGGTCTTCAACCAGGGGTGGCTGGCCCTCTACCGCCCCGACGTCGCGACGGTGACCGCTTCGTGGAAGCGCACCGTCCAGCTGGGACCCCGCACGCCGCTGGGGCTCCTGGCCGCCGATCTGCTCAAGCAGATCAACGAAGCCGGCGGTTGAACCTCAACGGGTCCTTTACCCGGCGTTAAGCGCACTCGGCTTCCATGTCGAGAACGCTGGTGAGGACTGCCCGCGCGCGGTCGCAGAGGCCCGGAGAAAGAAATCGGGTAACGGGCCTAAAGGTTTTCGGTCTCGTGCCGATAGAGGGGTGCAACCCCCTTGACTTCAAAAGGTATAGCGCTAGTGTTCGAACGTACGTTCGCTGTCTGCTGGATCGGTTTCGGAAGCCCCGGTTCCGGCGCACACGCTGCCAACCAGGGCTGGAGGTGAGCAGTTGTCGCTCAAGGAAATGATCACGACCGAAGAGCTCCAGAGCCTCATGGCCCGCGGTCAGGAGCAGGGTTTCCTCGCCATCGAGGAGGTCGCCCAGGCCGTGGAGGGGATCGACATGGATCCCGCCGCCGCCGAGGAGCTCTACCGCCACATCGACGAGCAGGGCATCGACCTCCTGGACCAGCGTGAGGCCGACGAGCGCATGGCCAAGCTCGCCGAGGAGGCGGACCGGCCCAAGCGCATCAACCTCAAGGCGGACACCAGCACCGACTCGCTGCAGCTCTTCCTGAAGGACGTGGGGCGCATCCCGCTCCTCACGGCCCGCCAGGAGGTCGAGCTCGCCAAGCGCATCGAGCTGGGTGACCTGGAGGCCAAGCGCAAGATGGTGGAGGCCAACCTCCGCCTCGTCGTGTCCATCGCCAAGAACTACCGCAACCAGGGCCTCGCGTTCCTGGACCTCATCCAGGAGGGCACCCTCGGCCTGGTCCGCGCGGCGGAGAAGTTCGACTACCGCAAGGGCTACAAGTTCTCGACGTACGCGACCTGGTGGATCCGCCAGGCCGTGGCCCGCGCAATCGCCGACAAGGGCCGCACCATCCGCATGCCCGTGCACGTCGTGGAGAAGCTGAACAAGATCAACCGCGCCGAGCGCAAGCTCGTGAGCGAGCTGGGCCGGGAGCCGAGCATCGCCGAGATCGCGGACGTGGTGAAGCTGCCGCTTCCGGAGATCGAGTCGATCAAGCGGAGCGCCCAGACCCCGGTCTCGCTCGAGAAGCCGGTCGGCGACGACGAGGAGTCGGAGTTCGGCCAGTTCCTCGCCGACGAGAAGGCGCCGAACCCCGAGGCCCAGGCCCACGCCGTGCTGCGCACGGAGGGGCTGCAGGACGTGCTCAACACCCTGAGCTACCGGGAGCGCCGCGTGCTGGAGCTGCGGTACGGCCTGGGCGGGGAGCACCCCCGCACGCTCGACGAGGTGGGTCGCACGTTCAACGTCACGCGGGAGCGCATCCGCCAGATCGAGAACCAGTCGCTGCAGAAGCTCGCGAGCCTCGCCGAGGCGCAGAAGCTGCGCGACGTGGCGTAAGGCACCGCCGACACGCCGGAAGCACACGAGGGGGAGCCCGATGGGCTCCCCCTCGTCGTTCCGGGACCGGTAGCCTGACGCCATGGCACGAGACACGCGCGACGAGGACGACGACTGGCCCGACCCCATCTCGAGCGACGAGGAGCTCGAGCGGGCACGGCACGCCTACCAGGAGACCTTCGGCCTGCGGCGCCGGGTGTTGCGCTACGCGTACCTGGTGCTGGGGCTGCTGATCGTCCTGGTGATCGTGCTGGCCCTCACCCGCTGACCGTCCCGACCGGTGCCGGGCATCCGGATCGGGCTGGTCGCGGATCTGTGGCGCTACCCGGTCAAGTCGTTCGGGGGTGAGCGGTCACGGCGGCTGTTCGTGGGGCCGTACGGCATCCACGGCGACCGCACCCACGCCGTCGTGAACGCCCGGGGCGCCGTGGTGACCGTGCGCCGCAACAGCCGGATGCTCGGCTTCGGCGCCCGCCACGCCGACGCCGAGGCGACCCGTGACGTGCGGATCGCGACCCCCGACGGCGAGGAACTGCCGGTGGACGACCCGGCCCTGGAGGCGCTGCTGACCGGCGAGCTCGGACAGGAAGCCCGCCTGGCCCGCAGCCCGGTCGGGGTCTTCGACGCCGCGGCGCTGCACATCGTCACCGACGCCTCCGTCCGCCGGGTCGCCGAGTGGACGGGACGGGAGCTCACCACGCGGCGCTTCCGGCCGAACGTCGTGGTGGAGCTGGAGCTGCCGGACCCGTTCACCGAAGCCGGCTGGATCGGCGGGCACCTGGCGATCGGCGAGAGCGCCGTCGCCGGGATCGTGTCCCTCACCGAGCGGTGCGCGGTGACCACCCTGGATCCCGACACCCTGGAGCGCGACGACACGGTCCTCGCGACCCTCGCGAACCGCCTGGACAACCTGTTCGGCGCCTACGCGCAGGTCGCCCGCCCCGGGTGGGTGCACGTGGGCGACCCCGTCGTCCTGCACCCCCCGCCAGCGGCCCCCTCGGGTTGACACGAACGTGTCAGCGTGGCAAATTCAATGAAGCGTCGCGGGGTGGAGCAGTCTGGTAGCTCGTCGGGCTCATAACCCGAAGGTCGCAGGTTCGAATCCTGCCCCCGCTACCTCTGAGAGCCCGGTCCATGACCGGGCTCTCGCCGTTTTCGGGGCCGTTCGCGCGAGGCCCGCGAGGCGTCTGAAACGGCCTCAATACGGTGCGGGAGCGTCGTCGACGGTGCGGGAGACGGTGCGGGGATTCCCGCCACCCCAACCGAGCGACCTCGTCGTGCGTTCCACTTCTATTCCCGTATCGGAATCAAGTGGTACGCTCGCGACATGGACGTGAGCGTGGCCGAAGCTGCCCAGGCCTTGGGCGTCAGTCCCCGCCGGGTGCGCGCGCTCGCCGAGGCGGGAGAGATCTCGGCGCGCCGCGTGGGCCGGGCGTGGGTCATCGACCTCGACCCGCGGCTGCCCCCACGTCTCCCGGCGCGGCGGCTGTCCGCTCGCTCGGCCTGGGCGGTCCTCGGCCTGGGCCAGGAAGGCCTCTCCCGTTCGGAGCGCCAGCGGGCCCGGAAGCGCCAGGAGCGACTGGCGGACCTCCTGCCCCAAGCGCTCGCTCGCCGCGCCGAGGTCCACCACCTCATCGCCCACCCCGCCGCGCTGCGGCGCGTCGAGGGCGACTCCCGGATCGTCCTGGGCGGCGTCTCGGCGGCCGCCCACCACGGCGCCGACGTGATTGCCGTGGACCGTGTCGAGGGCTACGTCCGGACGGACGACCTCGACGACGTCCGGACGGCGTACGCCCTCCGCCCTCCTCGGGACGGCGACAGCGCCAACGTGGTCCTCCGCGTCCCGGCGCCGGCGTGGCCGTTCCCGGAGGGCGAGCGGTACGCGCCGCCGGTCGTCGTCGCCGCCGACCTGCGCGAGGCGGGCGACGAACGCAGCATCCGGGCGGCCCGCGGCCTGCTCGCGTGATCGCGCTCCCGCCCCTCGGCGAGCTGGAGGACCGGCTCTGGCTGGCGCTGATGGACATCGCCGAGCGGCGCGCCACCGACTGGACGCTCGTCGGCGGCCAGATGGTGCTGCTGCACGCCCTCGAGCACGGCGTCACGCCACCACGGATCAGCACCGACCTCGACCTGGTCGTCGACGCCCGGGTGCGCCCGCCGGCGATCCCGGCGATGGCCGAGGTCCTCGACGGCCTCGGCTTCCGCCCCGGCCCGATCTCGGCGGACGGGGTGGGCCACCGCTTCGTGCGGGGACCGGTCACGATCGACCTCCTCGCCCCCGAGGGCGCCGGCCCTCGCGCCGACCTCGCCATCGGCGGTGGAGCCGAGACGGTGCCCGTCGGCGGGGGCACCTACGCCCTCAGCCGCAGTCAGCTCGTGGACGTCTCGGCCGGCGGCCGGGCCGGCCGCGTCCCGCGCCCCGATCTCGCCGGCGCCCTGGTGCTGAAGGCCGCGGCGGCACGGTCCGACCGCAAGCGCGGACCGGAGCGCCACCTGGGCGACCTCGCGTTCCTCCACTCCCTCGTCCCCGACCCGTTCGCGTTGCGCGACGAGCTCGGCGCGAAGAACTGCGGCCGCATCAGGACCGTCTCGGCGCTCGCCGACGCCGACCATCCCGCCTGGGGAGGGCTGGACGCCCCCGCCCGCTCCCGCGCCAAGGCGGCGTTCACTCTCGTAACGGGCCGCGCCGTCGCGTAGCCGCCGAGGGATT